>CANQKL010000004.1 GCA_947624455.1 uncultured Clostridia bacterium | reverse complement strand
AAGAAGTACAGTATGTATGAAAACAAGATCGTCCGGGATTACCGAGACGGGAAGGTAACAAAGGAAGAACTGGATAAATGCAGTACCTGTGATATGCTGGCAAAGGTTAACGACGGACTCAGCGATGAAAGCCGCGAACAGCTGAAAGATAAGACGGGCGAGGAGATCGTGGACGCGTATGTTAATGGTGAGACCATATAACAGTTGATTTTCAGCATATGTCGCATCTAAAGCTGCTGTAATACGTTTTGTAGAAAGTATTAACATAGAATTAAATGCAGTAGGCATAAAAACCGGATACTTAATGTATTTTCGGGACATATAGAATGACATTTACGTAAGAATGACATTCTCAAATTTATTATAACAAATTGCAGATTGCTGCGTCAAAGGTTTTGGTTTTTTACCCTTCGGCGCCTTAGAACGCAGCGGAAAGGAATGGTCATAAAGATGAAAGCGTTGATTTTAAACTCCGGCATGGGCAGCCGCATGGGTGTGCTTACATCGGAGCATCCGAAATGCATGACCGAGGTGTCAAATAAAGAGACCATTCTCAGCCGACAGCTTCACCAGTTGGCTGAGGCGGGCATAGATGAGGTTGTTATAACCACCGGAGCGTTTGACAGTGTTTTGGTAAATTATTGCCAAAGCCTTGATCTGCCGCTCCACATCACGTTTGTTAAAAATCCCGTTTACGATAAAACAAACTACATATATTCAATCTACTGTGCCCGCGAATATCTTGCCGACGATGATATTGTCCTTATGCACGGAGATCTTGTGTTTGAAAATACTGTCTTTGACGATGTCATAAATTCAGAAACAAGCTGCATGACTGTGACCTCAACATTGCCCCTCCCTCAAAAGGATTTTAAGGCAGTTGTAAAAAACGGCCGCATAACGGCGGTGGGGATTGATTTCTTCAATGAGGCCCTTGCCGCCCAGCCGCTGTACAAACTGCACAGCGACGACTGGAAGATATGGCTTGATAAAATCGTGGAATTCTGCGAAAGCGATAATGTCAAATGCTACGCCGAAAACGCCTTTAACGAAGTGTCCAGCAAATGTGCGATTTATCCCCTTGATGTAAAAAATATGCTCTGCGCCGAGATCGACACGCCGGAGGATTTGGCCGTTGTTTCGAACAAGCTAGCGGAGCTGGAATCCCGCACAGTGTATATGTGCTTTTCAACAGACATCATTCATGGCGGACATATTTCTATTATCAAGAAAGCCCAGCGGCTCGGAAAACTTATTGTCGGTGTATTATCCGATAAAGCAGTTACTTCGTATAAGCGGTTCCCGCTTGTGCCGGCAAAAGAGCGGAAAAAGCTTTTTGCAAATATAGCCGGAGTATATAAGGTCGTTGACCAGGAAACACTTTCCTACGCAGCTAACCTTGAAAAGTTTAAGCCTGATATTGTCGTTCATGGCGATGATTGGGTGACAGGCTTCCAACGTCCTATCCGCGATGAAGTAACATCAATTTTGGCATCTTATGGCGGGAAGCTTGTGGAATATCCATATTCGGATAACCCAGAATATAAAGCGATGGAAGATAGGGCAAGAACGGAACTCTCTTTGCCCGATGTCCGCCGCGCAAGGCTTAAGAAAGCCCTAGAGATGAAAGGACTTGTCACCGTTATGGAAGCGCACAGCGGTATAACAGGTCTGATCGTAGAAAAGACCATTGTCCATGAGAACGGTGGCTCCAGGCAGTTCGACGCCATGTGGGTGAGTTCCCTTTGTGACTCAACCGCGAAAGGCAAGCCGGACATTGAGCTTGTGGATATGACATCCCGCTTCCGCACGATCGACGACATTATGGAGGTCACCACGAAGCCCATCATATTTGACGGCGATACCGGCGGACTGACGGAACACTTTGTATATACGGTGCGCTCACTTGAACGCATGGGCGTTTCGATGGTAATTATCGAGGATAAGACGGGCTTAAAAAAGAATTCCCTTTTCGGCACCGAGGTAAAGCAGACTCAAGCCGCGATACCGGATTTCTGCGAAAAAATCGCCGCCGGTAAAAAGGCGCAAAAGACGAAGGACTTCATGATATGCGCCCGCATAGAAAGCCTGATACTTGAACGCGGAATGGACGACGCTCTGGAGCGGGCCTTTGCCTTTGTAGGCGCCGGTACGGACGCCATAATGATACATAGCCGCAAGAAGTCCCCCGATGAAATTTTCGAGTTTGTGGACAAGTTCCGCGCCGAGGATAAAACCACGCCTTTGGTGGTCGTTCCCACATCCTTTAACACGGTTACGGAGGAGGAGTTTAAGGCCCGGGGTGTGAACGTGGTTATATATGCCAACCAACTCACGCGGACAGGCTTCCCCGCAATGCAGAGTGCCGCCCGAACTATTCTTGAAAATCACCGAGCTAAGGAATGTGACGATATGTGTATGTCTATCAAGGATATTATCACGCTCATACCGGAGGAAAACTGAATTGAAACAGAGAATTTTCACCGATGCCGCCGGTCTGGACAATTATCTGCGGGAGACGGGCGTTGGCAAGATCATGCTCGTATGTGACGGCTCGATTGAATATTTGAAATTAAATGAATATTTTAAAGGTCTGCCGGAGGTCATAAGGTTTTCCGATTTTACGCCAAATCCTCAATATGAGTCGGTCATAAGCGGGGTAAAGCTTTTAAAGCAAATCGACGCCGATGCAATAATAGCGGTTGGCGGCGGCAGCGCCATGGACGTTGCAAAGTGCGTGAAGCTGTTCTCAAATATGAATGAAAATGAGAACTTTCTTGAACAGAGAATAGTTCCGAACAATATGCGCTTGATCGCCGTTCCTACTACGGCCGGAACAGGCAGTGAGGCGACGAGGTTCGCCGTCATATATTGCAACGGCGAAAAGCAGTCTATCACTCACGAAACCGCGGTTCCGGAAGCGGTATTGATGGATCCTTCCGTTTTGGAGACTCTGCCGGAGTATCAGCGCAAGGCCACAATGCTGGACGCCTTCTGTCACGGCATTGAATCGTTCTGGTCGGTCAATTCCACAGATGAAAGCCGCGAATATTCAAAAGAGGCTTTGAGGCTTATTATGGAACACAATCAGTCGTACCTTAAAAATGAAAAGTCTGGCAACGCCGCAATGCTTAGGGCGGCGAACATTGCGGGCAAGGCTATAAATATTACTCAGACCACGGCGGGACACGCCATGTGCTATAAGCTGACGAGCCTGTACGGGATAGCTCACGGCCATGCGGCGGCGCTGTGCGTTTCGGCGCTTTGGCCCTATATGATCGAACACACGGATATGTGCGTTGACCCAAGGGGTAAGGGATATTTGGAGAATACGCTTGACGAGATTGCCGGAGTCATGGGATTTACGAGCGGTAAAGAGACGGCGGGATATTTCAAAGAGTTTGTTGAAAAGCTCGGGCTTAAAAAGCCGCTGCCGGATAACGGCGACTATAAGATTTTGAAGAAATCGGTAAATCCGGTGAGGCTTAAAAATCATCCGATAAAACTCACGGACGAGGCGATCTCCGAGCTGTATCACCGTATTTTAGACTGAGGAGAGGGCAGTATGAAAGTAAAAACATTTTTGGATATAACCGGCGCGGAGTTTTACACCGGGGTGCCGGACTCGCAGCTTAAGGCGCTGTGCGACTATCTCATGGACGAGTACGGCATAGACCCCAAGCGACACATAATCGCCGCCAACGAGGGCAACTGCACAGCTCTTGCCGCAGGCTACCATCTTGCCACAGGGAAGGTTCCGCTGGTGTATATGCAGAACAGCGGCGAGGGGAATATAATAAATCCTGTTGCAAGCTTATTGAACGATAAGGTTTATGCGATCCCCTGCATATTTGTCGTCGGCTGGCGTGGCGAGCCGGGCGTTCATGACGAGCCTCAGCATATCTATCAAGGCGAGGTAACGCTCAAACTGCTTGAGGATATGGACATCGCATACTTTGTAATTTCAAAGGAAACGACAGAGGACGAGCTTGCCGCAAAGATGGCGGAATTTAAGGAAATCCTGGCAAAAGGTAAACAGGTAGCGTTCGTCGTCAAAAAGGGCGCATTTGAGTTTGACGGCAAGATTAAGTATGAGAACAAAAATTCCATGACCCGTGAGGAGATAATCAGGCATATTGTTGAGCATACGGGAAACGACCCGATTGTATCCACCACCGGCAAGGCCAGCCGCGAGCTTTTTGAAATACGGGAGGCAAGAGGCGAGGCCCATGAGAAAGACTTTTTGACCGTCGGTTCAATGGGTCATGCTTCGTCTATCGCCCTTGGCATCGCGCTTCAAAAGCCGGATAAAAAGATTTGGATAATTGACGGCGACGGGGCCGCGCTGATGCACATGGGAGCCATGGCGGTAATCGGGGCGAATAAGCCGAAAAATCTGGTGCATATAGTGATAAACAACAGCGCCCACGAAACCGTCGGCGGTATGCCCACGGTGGCGGGACAGATAGACATGGTAGCTATCGCCAAGGGCTGTGGGTATCCGAGCGCGGTGAGCGTGAATAACTTTGAAGATCTTGACGTGGTGTTGGAAGCTGTAAAGATAAGAAACGAACTTAGTCTGATTGAGGTTGAATGCTCGATTGGGGCAAGGGAAAACCTCGGAAGACCGACAACTACTCCTCAATGTAATAAAAAAATGTTCTCACATTATATAAATCCCTAATTTGAGGCAAATGGCCGAGACGATTACCAAGGCAAGAGACGAAGCTATGGCGCTACAACAAGCTTTTTGTTGGGAGCGATTATATTGGGACAGAAAGGTTTAAAAGATATGAAGAATTTTTCTCTGGTAAGGAAGTTGAAATAGTATATTTCCCATACACAAAAGGGACAAGCAGTACACAAATAAGGGAAAAATTCTGAGGGAAATAAATATACAGGTGGTAATGAAGTATGAGTTCTAAAGATCAGATGCTGAAGCTCCATTTGTTAGAGATTGAGATAGCCAAGGAAATAAAGAGAATATGTGAAAAAAACAATATAAAATATTTTCTTACAGCAGGCAGCGTATTGGGAGCGGTTCGACATGGGGGATTTATACCGTGGGACGACGATATGGACATTGGTATGCTGCGTAAAGATTACGAACGGTTCCTTGTGGCTTGTAAAACGGATCTGGACGATAGATTTTTTCTCCAAACGTGGGACACTGATCCGGAGTACCCCTATTCATACGCGAAACTGCGTCTTAAAGGGACTCGATTCGTTGAAAAATTTACTAAAAATTCAGGGATGCACAATGGATTGTTTGTTGATATTTTTCCGTATGATAATGTGCCGGATTCAAAAATATTACAAAAAGTACAGGACCTTAAGTATTTTATGTGCAAGCGTATACTCTGGATAAAAAAGGGGATTGGCATGAGTATGCTGCAAGAATCCAAAAAGCAGGCGTTTAAGTATCATTTATTTCTTATATTTTCAAAGTTTTTTAATTATAGACGTACGAAAGAATATTTTAGAAAAGTGCAGACAAAGTACAACAACCATGTAACTCAAAAAATAGTAACAGATGGGGCATATTCATATGCAAAGGACTCTATTTTAAGCCGATGGGCCGAGCAATTAGAACCTGTGAAATTTGAAACGGAAGAATTTTTAACATATAAAGACAGAATCGAGTATTTGACCTACCTTTATGGAGACTATTTAAAGCTGCCGCCAGTAGAGGAGAGGAGCGGGCATTTGTCTGTTTGTATTGATTTTGGGCCGTATTGAGGGAGATATATAATGGGAAATTTGATTTCAATAGTTGTTCCGGTATATAAAGTAGAAAAATATTTAGACAGATGTATTGAGAGTATAGTTAAACAGACGTATAAGAATCTCGAGATCATTTTAGTGGATGATGGATCGCCTGACAATTGTGGACGTATGTGCGACGAATGGGCGGCTAAAGACTCGAGGATAAAAGTCATACATAAAGAAAATGAAGGTTTAGGCTATGCCCGAAACAGCGGCCTTGACGCCGCTACGGGCGAATATGTAGCTTTTGTTGATTCTGATGACTATATTATGCCTCAAACGTATGAAAAGGCATTGGAGCGTTTGTTGTCGGAAAATGCGGATATGTGCTATTTTTTATGTTTTGGCGAATATAACGGGTACAAAGTTTATCCGAAAATACGAGGATTAAAATCAGTATATTCAGGAAAAGATGTTGTCAACAACTTTTTGGTAAATTCAATATCGGCTATGTCCAGGGAATCGAGTTGCCTTGGAATGTCAATTTGTTACATACTGCATAAACGATCTGTTATAGAAAAATTTAAAATTCGATTTTATTCAGAGAGGGATTGTTTGAGCGAAGACCTGTTTTTCAGGATAGAGGAATGTAAGCACATTTCAAAAATAGCGGTGCTGCCGGAGTATCTCTACTGCTATTGTCATAATGGCGCGTCTTTGACCACGAGCTATCGACCAGATAGATTTGAAGCGTCTTTAAGGCTTTACAAAAAACTTCTGGAATCAACTGCCGATATATCTTCACCGGAAATGCGTCAAAGATGTATAGGCGCTTTAATGACTAATATCCTTGTTTGTATAAAACAGGAGGTGCATTTTTCTAAAGATATTGGGGTCAAAGCTGCAAAAGAAAATATTAAAAGAATCTGTGATAATAGTATAGTTAAAATAATACTGTCGGAATATCCGTTAGAAAGCTTGCCCGCTGCGAGACAAATTATTTATAGGAGTATATTAAAAGGGCGTATAAGCGCGATAATTATTTTTATCAGGCTGAAGGATTTGGAGAAAAGAGTATTTGGAAAAAGTGTGAACAGGAAAGGGCGTAAAGTATGAAAATAAGAATAAACGTGCTTATTCGATTTCAAATATATTACCTCTTAATTGTAGAAACGCTTATAAGTATATTCAATTTCCCAGATTATATTAGATATATTTTGGATGCAAATCTGATTGTTATGATGGCTTTTTATGTTGTCGGTTATAAAAAAAATAATGTTACCAAACAGGGAAAAATGGTATTTAGGTATATATTTTTTGTAATATTATTTTTTGTCATAACGGCAATTTTTAGAAATATACCGGTGGGACAGGTACTCTGGGCAGTACGCAATAATTTCTTTTATATTTTTTATTTTATAATTTGTATAAATATGTTAGATAAAAGAGATATAGAAATATTAATGCAAAATATTGTCAAATTTAACATTTTAAATGTTATTTGCGGAATCTATGAATTTTTTGTGTTGCATGTAACGGGCGACGATTTTGGCGGGATGTTTGGCTGCCAAAAAGGATGTAATGGCTATCTCAATGTGTATTTGGTAGTGATATCTTCTTATGTGATTACCCGATTTATACTGAAAAAAGAAACTATTTTAAATATGCTGCTTGTTGTAATAAGCTCTGTTATATTGGCTTCCGTGGCGGAGCTGAAAATATTCTATGTTGAACTGTTAGTTGTAGTTGTAAGCGAAGTGTTGCTGAATAAGAAAAGCTTAAAATTATTTTTGGCACTGGTCGGTGGTGTTTTAGCGCTCTTTGTGGGATTACAGGTGTTGTCTATCACTCACAGCGACTCTCGACGTACCATTGATAGTATTGAAAACATGATTGAATATGGGTCAAGAGAAGAATTTGGCGATGAAATTAGAATTGCGAGGTTGACTGCTATACAACAGATTGACAAGCTGTTTTTTAAAGGCAATACCAAATACAGACTTATAGGCTACGGCTTTGGCTCTTGTGAAGAATCTGAAACTTTTTCGTGGGCCAATTCTAAATTTGCGCAGAAATATGGCGTTATAGGATATAGGAATTTATCGGCATCGATGTTGTATTTGGAAACGGGGGCAATAGGAATAATTTTATTCTTGCTGATATTTGTTCTAATTTTTGTAGTGGCTGTCAATAATAAGTCTCACCTAAAAAAATACGGTTACACTTATATAGCTGTATTTTGTCAGGTTATGTGTTTGATGTGCATAGGTAATATCTGGTATAACAGTGCGATTAGGCGGGAAATAGCGTATTTGACATTCTTTGTGTTGTCATCGGTATTTATATTTATAAGGACAATCGCTAAAGAAGAAACGGGGAGATTAAACAAATGATTCCAAAAATGGTTTGGTGGTAATCCACTGCCAGAATTGTCGCAAAAATGTATCGAAAGCTGGAAAAAATATTGCCCGGATTACGAGTTGAAGCTTTGGAATGAAGAAACATATGACTATGACTGATCATCATTATTGTATCTGTTTATATAAGATAGCATGTTAAAAAAGTCTGAAAAAGTCTGAAAATCAATATGCTTAGGCTTGACATTATAAGAAAGGAGAATACAGCAACTTCTAGTTGCCATAAATCAGTTGATATGCGATTTGTTTTTATTAATTTACATACAAACCAATTTGTTGTAAAAACAATGGAAAAATATTTGACAAAGCGTTCGTTTGCCCCGAAACACAGATTTTTTGTGGAGTATTTGTTGGAAAATGACTTTGAAGTAGCTTGTTTGATTAACAAAAAAGGAAGCTTTTTGAGTTCATACTTAGGTATACCCACAGGATTTCTTTCTATCCCTTTAGCTTGTATGGAATACAAGACAATAATGAAAAATAGTGGTTTACCAAAAGAAAAAATAAAATTGTTAAAGTCTCCCGCTGAATTAAAAGATAATGATGTGGTTATATTATATAATGTTTTTCGAGATAATTTTATCGATGTTGATAAAATTACATGCACAAAGATTGGATGTCTGCTCCATTTTTTCGGAACCAAGAATGAAGCAAAACAATTAAAGCATGCAAATGTTAGTGCTGTTTTTGCTGAAGCTAATTTACAAAAAACATCTAAAATTTTCAAACAGAATTTTAAATGGTATAATAAAAAATTTTTAACATTGCCATTTGTATTCCAAGAAAGATTCAAAAATAAACGTGATTTTGTGAATAGAAAAAATAAAGCAATCGCAATGGGTACTTTGACAATTAATCAAATTCCTGATTTTATTGAGGTTTATGGAAATGGTATTTATCAACCATTACGCAAGCAGATACTTGATAATAAGGATGCTTTATCAGATATTATTGATTGCTATATATCATTATATAACGAAAAAAATAAGTTGAAAAAATTAAAGCCCTCTGATTCAAAAGTTATTAAAAAGTTAAAAATGATATATAATCTATTTTGTTCTGGACAACAAAAGAAATATTTTTCTTTTGATATGGTTGAAAAGTATAATGAATATAAGATTTGTATTGTGCCTGAGGACATTCAGGGAATGCCTGGCATAGGATTTGTAGAAGGTATGGCTTGTGGGTGTGCATATATTGGACTTGATTATTGCGGATATACTGACATTGGTATGGTGTCTGGAATCCATTACATTTCGTACGATGGAACTTTAGAAGATCTTAGAAAAAAATGCGAATATTATTTATCTCCAGAACACGAAAGAGAACTCAGGAAAATTGCGGAGAACGGATATAAATTCGCGCGTGAACATTTCACAAAAAATTATGTTGGAAAACTTTTGGTAGATAAAATTATGAAAATTCAGGTTGAAGAATACGAAAGTAGGAAGGAGAGCTAATATGCGTGTATTGATACCTGCTGCAAAAATTGTACCGGAAGAATTGCAGAATCTAGGTAAGTTACCGGCTATTATTTATCCAGTCAATAAGAAGATTGTTTTTGACTATCTGCTGGAGCAATATCAAGATGACTGTGATGAAATTAAGGTCATTTGCTATGAGAAGGCAGAGAAAGTTCACAGACGTCTTTCTACATATAAAAACAATAAGATTATAATACAAGATTTGTCTGAAATAGGAGATCTTGGACACACAGTATATGAAGGATTATCAGGAATTTCAGGTGAAGTGATTATCAATTTTTCGGATACTATAGTTCTTGATAATATTCAAAATATTGTTGGAGATTGTTTTTTCTGTTCACATGATGAGGTGTCCGATAAATGGACATTTTTTGATGAGATAGATAACGTAATAGTGGAAGTTTATGATAAAATACAGAAGAAGGTGATTGGAGAAAAACCACTTTTTGTCGGCGTGTTTAAGCTTACAGATGCAGAGTTATTTCGTAAATGTCTGAAAAGAGCATTTGATAAAAAAATTTTGACAATGAGTACTTTTTATTACGCACTCATGCTCTACTCAAAAAAAATTCCGATGAAGGCTATTTCAACATCAAATTGGTTTGATATTGGTCATTTTGATCGATATTATGATACACAGCTTGAGGTAAAATCTCGGGAATTTAACCATATTACGATAGATAGAGATCGAGGCATCTTGAAAAAAATAAGTGATGATAAGGAAAAATTTATAGGGGAAATATTGTGGTATTTGAAGCTTCCAGCAGATATTGAGTATGTGCGCCCACGGATTTTTTCTTATTCAACTGATTATAACGCACCATATGTATCAATGGAGTATTATTCCTATCATACTGTACATGAACTTTTTCTTTATGGTGATCTGTCAAGCAGCCAATGGAAAGACATTTTTAATAGGATTCGTTTTGTTTGCAATGATTTCAAACGTTACACAGTTAAGGACAATTCTATTCAGAATTCCCTTGAGGATATGTATTTACATAAAACTTTAAGCAGATTGGACAAGTTGCGTGACGATGAACATTTCGTAAGGTTTTTTGAGAATGATATTAGCGTAAATGATATTAAATATGTATCACTTAATAGTGTTTGTAAAAAACTAAAAAAAGTGATACCTCAGATGTTATTTGATGTCGATTCTTTCAGCATTATACATGGGGATCTTTGTTTTGCCAATATTATGGTGGACAGTAATTTGTCCTTTGTCAAGCTTATAGATCCGAGAGGAAAATTTGGATCCTTTGATATTTATGGCGATACCATGTATGAAATTGCAAAGCTATTCCACAGTGTTGATGGAAAGTATGACTTTTTAATTAAAGATCTCTTCGATATTGATTTTGATACAAATGATTGCAGGATTGATTACAATGTAAAAGACCGTGTCAGAGACTATGACTTGTTTCAATTGTTTCTAAATGTATTTAAGGAGGAAATAGGTGGAGATTTAAAGAAAATAGAACTTATTGAAGCTTTGCTGTTTTTAAGTATGATACCTCTTCATGGGGAAAGTGTTCGTCATCAGATGGCGATGCTCGGAACGGGAATTGAGATTTTGAGTAGAGTGATAGATCTTAGGGTATAGTAAATTGCAATTATTTAAGAGGATGATGGTGTATGTACGAGGATTATTCATTTGTATTAGATATAGATGGGACGTTATGCCCCATCAAAAAGGATGATGAAGAGTACGAGGATTTGGTACCATATAAAAACATGGTAACAAAGCTAAGATATTATAAGGAAAATGGAGCAAAGATTATCTTGTTTACTTCCCGTAATATGAATTCTTTCAATGGGAATATTGGTTTGATTAATAAAAACACTGCAAAGATTTTGTTAGCATGGCTGGATAAATGGGATATCCCATATGATGAGATTATCTATGGAAAACCATGGCCTGGGCACAAAGGATTTTATGTGGATGACAGAACAGTCAGGCCAAATGAGTTTTTAAACTGTTCTGTGAAAGAACTGAATTCTATATGCAATAAATCGAGGAAACAATCGAAATAGCAAATTGAGTGAGGTAAGTAGTTATGGAAAAGAAAATAACGGTGGTTATTACGATGGCCGGTTTAGGATCACGCTTTCGTAAGGCGGGCTATACAATACCAAAATATATGATTGAAGCAAAGGGAAAGACCCTTTTTGAATGGTCGATGGACAGCTTGCTGGACTATAATAAACATGTTTCAAAATATATATTTGTTGTTAGAGCAGAAGATAAATCCGAGGCTTTCATCAGGGAAAAGTGTGTAGCTTACGGAATTAAAAATGTTGAGATAGTTCAGATTGATTATTTGACAGATGGACAGGCAACTACTTGTATGTTAGCTATGCCATATTGTATTTCCGATGAAGCGATTATGATTTATAACATCGATACCTATGTGGAGCCTTACGAGATGAAATATTCAGATATCACCGCAGATGGTCATATTCCATGTTTCCACGCAGACGGAGATCATTGGAGTTTCGTTAAACTAGATGGGAACGGAAAGGTAACTGAAGTTCGAGAAAAAGTAAGAATCTCTGACAACTGTACGCTGGGGGCCTATTATTTTTCGTCAGCAAAGTTATATCAGGAACTTTATAATGAATACTATTCAAATAATCCCAAGATGGAAAAAAACGAGAAGTATATCGCACCTTTATATAATTGTATGATTGAAAAGGGTATGCCTGTTACAATTAGTATCGTGAATAATCATAAGGTGCATGTGTTGGGAACGCCAGAGGAGTTAGAAGCGTTCTGTAAAGAATAAAAATACTTGGAGGAAAAAAATGACGGGAGCTTTTGTAATTCCGATTTACGATAAACGGAATGACTTTGAATATGGATATAAATTAACAGAAAGTGCTATTAAATTTTCATCAGTTAAAGATTTGTTTTTCATTTTTTCTACTTTAGAACAACAGAATAAGTTTATGAAAGAGTGCGACAAACGATTTGGAAAAAGACCGAGTGGCATTCTCTGTGATATTGATATGAGCCGATGTAAAAATCCGGTTTCGATTAAAAAGTATTATGCTATTAATATTTTAAAAAATAGATATGACTATATTGCAGCCATCGATTGTGAATGCATTTTTATTCGAAAGACAGACAATGGAACTCTAATGGATGAAATATGGAATACGGATTCTTATTTGGCTTGCAATAAATCCAAGACTGGCGCTAATGATGTGAAAGTGAGTATAGAGGCATTGGGGTTGCAACAAAATAAATTGTTACTGGAAGAGACAGAAAATCAGACTATAACTTGGTGGTTCAATGAAATACCCGTATATAAAAGCAGTACTTTGAATGAATTCTTTTCCTGGCTTAATGATGAAGGCAGATATAATATTGTATTTGAAAATTGGAGTTGCTTTGATTATCTTGTTTATGTAATATGGCTGGTGCTGTATAAAGATAAGCACTTAAAAGTTTATAACTTTGTGGCTGATTGTGGTCTCATAGAAGACCTATGTAACCCAAAATGTAAAACAAAGTATAAAAAGGAGAAAGCGCTAGGCGTCCATTGGACATCACGATTATATAAAATGCCGACTAATTCTAATATACATTTGGTGTTCCATTTGGATAGGCAAGCTCCAATGAAGATAAGAATTGTAAACTGGTATCGAAGACATATTTTAAGGAAACTATAAGTGATATTTTCAGGAGGAAATTGTGCAAAAAAGTATAGCAAAGAATTATATATATAATACGGTTTATCAGATTTTGCAAATCATCGTGCCATTGATTACAACACCCTATATCTCACGTGTATTAGGGGTTGATAATGTAGGAATTTACAACTATACATATACTGTAGCATACTATTTTGTTGTCGTAGCTCAACTGGGAATTAGTCTGTATGGCAGAAGAGAAATCTCCATTGTTCGGGATGAGAAAGACACGTATTCGCTTCTTTTTAAACAATTAGTAGCTATACGATGGATTGCATTTGCTATGGCTATCGCAATCTATGCTTGTTTTATAGAACTTTCTTCAAAATATACAACGTATTATTTAATTTATCTGATTTATATTATTGCAAATGCAATTGATATCACATGGTTTTTTCAGGCGTTCGAAGAATTTAGAATTATAACAATACGTAACATAGTGGTAAAATTGCTTAACACTGCCTGCCTTTTTGTATTCGTTAAATCCGGTGACGATCTGTGGATTTACATTCTTTTGTATGCAGTCGGAGAATTTCTTTCTCAGTTGATAATGTGGCTGAATATTGGGAAAAAAGTTTCAAAGGTTAAGTTTACAACTATTGGAATGTCAGAGCATTTAAAAGGCGCAATTGTGATGTTTCTTCCACAGATAATTACCACAATATATACTCTGGCTGATAAACTCATTCTTGGATTTTTTTCGACAGAGACTCATGTGGGCTTATATAGTCAAAGTGAGCGTATTGTTAAATTGACTTTATCTATAATAAGCTCCTTAGGACTAGTTGTGATGCCGAGGATTGCAAATTTGGCAGCTAAGAAAGATGAAGATGTCGAAATTAATAGACTCTTGTGCCGATCACGTGATTTTGTATGGTTTTTAGCTTTTCCAATGATAGCTGGACTTATCGGAATTTCTGATAATTTTACAGCATGGTTTTTTGGGGATGGATATTCGGATGTGGCATATTTGATGTGTATTATAAGTCCGATTATTCTTTTGATAGGATTAAGTGATTTGTATGGCATGCAGTATCTTGTACCAAGTGGGCATATGAGAGAGTATACTATTTCGGCTACAGCGGGTGCTACGGTTAATGTGATTTTAAATTTAATTTTAGTACATAACTTCGCTGCCGCAGGGGTTTCTTTTGCTACGGTAGTATCCGAATTTACAGTGACATTTCTAATGTGGATTTTTTCAAGAAAATATATTCGCTTATCTAAACCAATTCCATGCCTGTATGTTATTGATGCATTGATTATGGGTGTGTGTATAAAAATAATCGATCATTTTATGCCTGAAAAGATTTTTAGCACTTGTATAGAAATATGCATAGGTGTAGTTATTTATATTGGAGTTTTGCTTTTAAAAAAGGATGCGTTTACACTGGATGTACTCATGCTTTTAAAAAAGAAGGTATTTAAGGAATTATAATTAGTACCTATTAAATTAATTCAAAGCACTTGGAGTTTTTTCGTTCTTTGTTGTTTGCGAACTGGACCAAAGTCAATAAAGTGGACAGAAAAATGAGAAAGAATTAATGAACAAAGAATAAGCGTTCACGTTCATTAGGCGACAAACCGTCGTTATGAGAATGAGGACGAACAGAATTGTAGAAGCTTTCTATGTATTTGAAAAGGCTCAGATTCAATTCGCTTATGGTGGAATAGGTACGACGTTTAACTTCTTCTTTTTTCAAATACTTAAAAAAGCATTCCATAACAGCATTATCATAAGGATGACCTTTTGCGGAAAAAGACTAAGGGTCAGCCGCTTCTCTGAAATCATGAGAAGTAAATTGAGGACCTCTATCCGTATGGAAAATAACGCCGGAAGGCTTATTCTGGCTTATATACGACTATTTATCTGTATCGTATATTATCAGATTTTCTGGATTTACTCTCAGTCTTGTCAATGCATATATTTTATTTCAACAAAACGAGAGAAGGACAAGTTAAAATTTATTTTTGGTGAGATAATCGCAAATTTTGTGTAAGGTAGGTTGAAAAGACCCCAAAAATTAGGCTTGACAACAGGTGCAATATATGTTAAAATTCATTTATAAACTTGCTTGGAGGAGATACAATGACCATAATTGTGACTGGAGGAGCCGGATTTATAGGCAGCAACTTTATATATCATATGCTGAAAGCGCACCCGGACTACAGAATAATTTGCCTGGACAAGCTGACATATGCGGGAAATCTATCCACCCTTGAACCCATAATGGACAAGCCAAGCTTCCGCTTCGTTAAGGCCGACATCTGTGACCGTGAGGCCGTTTACAGGCTCTTTGAGGAGGAAAAGCCGGACATAGTCGTCAACTTCGCCGCCGAAAGCCACGTTGACCGTTCGATAGAGGATCCGGGAATTTTCCTTCAGACCAACATATTCGGCACGGCCATACTTATGGACGCCTGCCGTAAGTATGGCATACAGAGATATCATCAGGTTTCCACCGATGAGGTCTACGGCGATCTCCCTCTTGACCGACCGGATCTGTTCTTTACCGAGGAAACGCCTATACATACCAGTTCCCCTTACAGCAGTTCAAAGGCCGGGGCGGATCTGCTGGTAATGGCTTATCACCGGACATACGGTCTGCCTGTTACCGTAAGCCGATGCTCAAACAACTATGGGCCTTATCATTTCCCGGAAAAGCTGATCCCGCTAATGATAGCCAATGCTTTGAACGATAAGCCTTTGCCCGTTTACGGCGAGGGACTGAACGTAAGGGACTGGCTGTACGTTGAGGATCACTGTAAGGCCATCGACCTCATTATCCATAAAGGCCGAGTGGGCGAGGTATACAATATCGGCGGCCATAATGAGATGCGAAATATCGACATTGTAAAGCTTATCTGTAAGGAGCTTGGAAAGCCCGAAAGCTTGATCACCCATGTGACCGACCGCAAGGGCCACGATATGCGCTACGCGATTGACCCTACTAAGATCCATAACGAACTGGGCTGGCTGCCAGAGACGAAATTTGAAGATGGCATAAAGAAAACCATAAAATGGTACCTTGATAACCGCTCGTGGTGGGAAAATATCATAAGCGGCGAGTATCAGAATTATTATGAGAAGATGTACAGCAATAGATAAGCAAAGCGCCGACTGTCCGCAAAGAACAAAAATTGACACGCTTCAAAGTGGAACCCGGCGTGGTTCCACTTTGCCTAAGGTATAAAATCCCGGGTACACGCCCCGGAATTTTATGAACTCTATTTTCAAAATAAACTTTATCGATAGTTTTGAAAATCCGCTCATTAGAGCGGATTTTCTTATGAGCGGATTTTCTTATATATGCTTTCGAACTCTTTCCAGGCTTCTTTTTTCGCCAAGTACCTGCTGAACGCACCAGAGGTCGGGGGAATTTTGACGGCCCGTGACCGCAACGCGGATGACCGCGCTCACATCGCCCACATGGCCCTTGTAGAGCTCGGGACTCTGCTTATACATCTTGGGCTGAGGAGCAAAGCCCAAATCTTCGGCTATGGCGCGCACCTTGTCGAACCATTGACTCTGGTCATCGTTTTGGTCATAAGTTTCGAGATATTTGGCAAGTATGGCTTTGCGATCGCTATCCGACACGTTCTCAGGAAAATCATCCTCAATTTTAAACAGCTCGTCGAAGAAGAAGCTGTAGAATTCCTTGGACTGCTTCCAATGGCTGATGTCCTTGCGGGGCTTTTTGCCTCCGCGGCCAATGGATATCATTTTAGTGGAAAAATCCTTGTCTCGGGTCAAAAGCTCATAATATTCCGGATCGCAGACCTTTGCCCAGTCGGTGACGCACTTGTATACGGTCTCACTGTCCAATGTCGCGAGGTAGTTCTTGCTCACGTCGTTGAGCTTGTCTATGTCAAAGAGCGAACCGCTGACGCTCATTTTATTTGGAGTGAACTTGAAATCGTCAATAGGAGCTGTGGGATGGGCCAGCCGCCAGTCCTCGAAGTTGGAGTTGAGTACTGTCATAAGGTACTCCCATACCGCGCCGGGAAGGTACCCCTCGTTCTTGTAATAGTCAAGGGATAGCTCAGGATCCTTCCGCTTGCTGAGCTTGCGTTTTATGCCACCGTCTATCTTCATAAGCTGAGCCGTGTGGCAATACACAGGGGCCTTCCAGCCCAAGGCGGCGAACAGGGCAATGTGAAAGGGAAGCGTCCCAAGCCACTCCTCGCCCCGAACCACATGAGTGGTTCGCATCAGGTGATCGTCCACCACGTGGGCAAAGTGATAGGTGGGAATACCGTCGCTCTTGAGAAGCACGAAGTCGATGTCGTTCACCGGCATGGAAAGCTCGCCTCTGATAGCGTCCCGTATTTTGAAATATTTCCCTTCCGGATCGGGCGCCCGGAACCTTAAAACGTATGGCTTGCCCTCGGCAAGAGCCGCCTCTATATGTTCGAGATCCCAGTCCCGGTGAACGGCCCATTTGCCGTAGTAACCGGGATTGGCCTTTTCCGCCTCCTGACGGCGGCGCATATCAGCCAGCTCCTCCTCGGTGCAGAAGCAGGGGTAGGCCATACCGTCCTCCACCAGCTTTTTGGCGAAGCAGTGATAGATGTCCGCCCTTTGACGCTGCCAGTAGGGGCCGTAGGCTCCAGTCTCTCCGCTTTTTCCCGCGCCCTCGTCGAACTCAACGCCGAAGTAACTCAGAGTATCTACTATGACGTCGACCGCTCCCTCGACCTCTCTTTTGTTGTCGGTGTCCTCAATGCGCAGGAAGAACACGCCGCCGCTCTGATGAGCCAGCCGCTCGTCGGTTATGGCTCCGAACAGGTTGCCGAGATGTATAAAGCCCGTGGGCGAGGGGCCGAGACGGGTCACTTTCGCCCCCTCGGGTAAATTCCGGGGCGGGTAGAGCTTTTCGTAATATTCGGGAGTCTTGTCCACATTTGGGAACAGGAGCCGCGCCAATCTTTTGTTGTCCATGTAAATGACCTCCTTACAGTCGGATGCCGTTGATGTAAACAGCTTTGGTTTTTGCTTCAAAGTCTAAGGGAAATTTGTCAAACACGGCTATATCCGCGTCCTTGCCAGGCTCGAGAGAACCTACGCGGTCGTTGATACCGCAGAGCCGGGCGGGGTTTAGCGTTACGGCCCGCAGAGCCGACATCTTGTCCATCCCCGCCTTTACCGCCAGAGCGGCGCAGAGGGGCAGGTGCTTTTCGGGAATTTCCGGGTGATCGGTGATAATTGCCACGGTAAGCCCCGCTTCGTCCAATATTTTAGCGGTTTCGTATGTAAGCTCCTTTAGCTCGGGTTTGCTCCTGTCGCCCAGGCTTGGGCCTACGCAAACGCCTATGTCTTGGCCGCTGAGCAGGTCGGCTATCAAGTGGCCCTCCGTGCAGTGTTCAATGGTCATTTTGAGTCCGAATTCCTTGGCGATTCGCAGAGCCGTAAAAATGTCGTCAGCCCTATGGGCATGGGCCTTGACCGGCAGCTCGCCGCTGAGGCAGGGCAGCAGGCTTTCGCTTTTGAAGTCGAAGTCCGGCTCCTCCAGCTCGGAATATTTTTGTGCCTTGAGCAGGCTTTCCCTGATAGCGGCGGCGGATCCCATGCGCGTCATGGGGAACTGCTTTTTTTCGCCGTATACCATTTTAGGGTTTTCGCCGAAGGCGAACTTCATGGCGGCGGCTTCCTTCAGCGCCATATCGTCGATCCGGCGGCCCTTAGTTTGGACCGCGGCAAAAACGCCGCCGATGGGGTTCGCGCTGCCGGGACCGGTCACAACCGTCGTAACCCCGGCTTCAGCCGCTTCGGCAAAGCCTCTGTCCATGGGATTTATACCGTCTATGGCCCGGAGCTGAGGCGTTATGGGATCGGAATCCTCGTTGCCGTCGGCCCCCTCGGCTCCAAGACTGTCCTCCCACATCCCGAGATGAGAGTGGGCGTCCACCAGGCCGGGAATTACATACCCGCCTCCGGCGTCGAAGGCTTCGCCCAAAGGGCAAGCCTCCATTGGGCCTACGGCGGTTATTTTCCCGTCCTCAAAGGCCACAAAGCCGTTCTCGTATTCCGGCCCGGCCATAGTGATTATGCGTCCGTTTTTTATTATCATGCTTCCACGCTCCTGTAATCGCCGCGAAATACGGTCACATTGCCGATATTGCCGAAGCGGCTGTGGCCCCGTCGGCGGCGGCTGTGATTATTTGGCGCAGCTCCTTGACTCTCAGATCCCCGACCGCGTACACGCCGGGAATCGCGGTCTCCATAGCCGCATTTGTGGGAATGTAGCCGTTTTGAAGCTCTAACTGTCCCTCTGCTATGGCCGTGTTGGGAACCGTCCCCACAGCTACAAAGGCCGACGAAAGGGAAATTATTCTCCCATCGTTGAGCAAAAGACCGTCCAGGACTCCGTCTTTGCCTAAAAACTCGGTGACGCTGGAGTTCCATAGAGGCTCCACGTTTTGGAGGGCGACGCGCCGCATCGCCCCTTCTCCGCCCCGGAGCTTGTCCCGGCGGTGGATAAGATATACCTTTTCGCATATCCGGCTCAAATACTGGCAGTCATGGACAGCGGTATCGCCGCCGCCGATTACGGCCACGGTTTTATTCTTAAAAAAGCCTCCGTCGCAGACGGCGCAGTAGCTGACCCCCGCGCCGCGGTATTCATTTTCGCCGGGGACTCCCAAATGGCGGGGAGAAGCCCCCATAGCCAGGATAATATTTTTCGCTGAGTATTCGCCCTTGCGAGTGGCGACAGTCTTGGCCGCCAGATTAGCCGAACGAACCTTTTCGCGCCTAAGCTCCGCCCCGTATTTTTCAGCTTGGCTGCGCATAAGGGCGCTCAGTTCCTCTCCCCGGGCGCCTTCGGGAAAAGCGGGATAATTTTCTATTTCGTTGCTCAGGGTCATCTGGCCACCGAAGGCTCCGCCCTCCAGCACCAATGCCGACAGCCCCGCCCGTCCGCAGTAAAGTCCGGCGGTGAGTCCCGCTGGCCCTCCGCCGATAATAATTACGTCATACATGGCGATTTCTCCCAACGCAGGTTTTTTTATTATTATATATTAATCCGTCGGGAATGTCAAGAAAAATAACGTAAATCCCCTTCTGGATAAAGAATTCCTTTGAGCCGGAGCCTCCCAGCTCAGCCTGGAAACGGCAGAGCGGGACGCGGCGGATGTCGGGGCTTAAAGGGAAAATGCCTCCCCAAAGGAAAGCGTCAGCGCTCTTGCGGGAACAACCCGGCGTCGTCGCAAAGGGTGACTTTGCTCCAAATTTTTCGTAAGAAAAAAATTTGGGAGCGCGTACCCTTGCTCCTCCTTTCCCACAAGCAACTCCGTTGCTTGCGGGGCCTGTTGTTTTCCCGCGAATCTCTTTAAAGTTTTGGGTCCAGCGTCACGCTGGCGGGCGCTTGCGCTTACGGAATATCATTTTTATTTAAAAATGATATTCCTACCCCGATTAAGGTATAAAATCTCGGGTACACGCCCCGAGATTTTATGTTTTTTATCGAAAGGGAGTTCCCTTTCGAGCTTTCCCCATTGTGCATAGGGTTTTTCATCAGTCTAATGCCTCCCCAAAGGAAAGCATTTACTTTAGCGGCTTCGGCGATCAAGGCAACTGGGCTTAGTTAAAATACGTAGCAGTCGGGATTTACGCACACTCCGTCCTGCCAGGTTTCAAAATGGAGGTGGGACATGGCCTTGCTTTCAATGGGACTGGTCCCGACGCCGCTGATGATATCTCCCTCAGCGACTTTTTCGCCAACCTTGACCATGTCAAGGGTCGATACTCCCTTGTACACGGTGCGCAGACCGCCCTTGTGCGTTATCTCGATGACCTTGCCCCAAAGGTTGTCCTCATAAGCCGCGGTTACGGTACCTTCCGCGGGCGCCTTTACGGCCGCCGCCAGGGGAGCGTCTATGTCGGCTCCGATGTGCGCTCTCCAGTCACGGGTAGTTTCAGAGTATACGGATTGGAGCGAATAGGGATTGCTAATCTCGCCGTCCACTGGAGAGGGAATGGGGCAGGGCGGCTCCTCGACCTCTGGCTCCACTTCTTCATCTGGAGCGGCGGTACGGACTATTGGCTCGTCCTCTTTTTCGGCGGAGGCCGGAAGCTCCTCCGGCTCGGCTGCGGTCAACAGCGGCAGCACCGCCGCCGCTCTGCGCGCCTCGTCCACCGCCGAGGACAGCCGCTGTTCGCTGTCCCTTAACGCCGCTCTCCGGCCCATGGAAAAGCTCACCCCGAATATCGCGAAAATGCCGATTATGATCAATGTCCTGTTCAAAAACCTGACTAACCTTTTGTTCATCCTGCTTCACCTCATAATAATCTTTAGCGCATTTTGTGAATTTTATACAAAAAGTTTCTGCTTAAAGGGTCAGTTGGCTCAAGATCTCCATTACCTGACCGAAAATTTGTCCGAAGTACACCGCTATTACCGGTATACCACCGGTGAATATAACGAAAAACGCCGCGAATTTTAAATTTTGTTTCACGAAAAAATCCCCTTTTAAATATTAATATGTTTATGTAAAACTTTTAGAACATTTTTGACTTGAAAAAGCCTCGGGTTTGTGTTATAATTAACCAATATTATTGTACGGAGGCGAACGCCGTAATAAAAAAGCGTAGGCCAAAGCAATGGCGAAAAGGGCTAAAAAAGCGGCCTCAGTTGGCGGCCGAGAGGAAATATTGACGAATTTAAAAAATATTGGAAGTGATATTATGGAACAAAACAGAGAGTTTTTCCATGAGCTGGTGGAGCTGTCCAGATCGGTCTACACGATGGAGCCTGACCTGTATGGCACATATAACGTAAAGCGGGGCCTGCGCAACGCCGACGGCAGCGGCGTACTGGTGGGCCTGACCAAGGTGGGAGAGGTTCACGGCTATGTGCTGGACGAGGGCGAAAAGCTGCCAATCTACGGCTCTTTGCGCTATCGCGGCATTGACGTGGAGGACATAGTCCGGGCATGCCGTAAGGAGAAGCGCTTTGGCTTTGAGGAGGTGGCCTACCTCCTGCTCTTTGGCAGTCTGCCCACCAAGGAGGTTTTGACTAAGTTTCAGGCTTACCTCGGCTCCATTCGGGAGCTGCCCCCAAATTTTACTGAAGATATGATACTCAAGGCTCCCAGTCGGGACATTATGAATAAGCTGGCCCGCAGCGTGCTGGCCCTGTATTCCTACGATGAGGATCCTGACAACAACTCTCTTGAAAATGTGCTGCGCCAGTCCTTTGAACTGATAGCCAGGTTCCCGGAGATAATCGCCCACGCCTATCAGGCCAAGTCCCACTATCACGACGGCAAGAGTCTCATACTCCACACCTGTGTGCCGGAGTATTCCACGGCCCAGAATTTCCTGCACCTGATGCGGCCCGACAACAAATTCACGCCTTTGGAGGCGGAGCTGCTGGATCTTGCCCTCATACTCCACGCCGAACACGGCGGCGGTAACAACAGCGCTTTTACCACCCATGTGGTGTCCTCCTCCGGCACAGACACTTACAGCGCCATCGCCGCGGCCATAGGCAGCCTCAAGGGCCCAAAGCACGGCGGCGCCAACGCCAAGGTCATGGGCATGATCGAGGACTTCAAGGCCAACATCACCGATATCACCGATGAAAAGCAAATTAAGGATCACATCGTAAAGATCCTTAACAAGGAGGCTTATGACCGCAGCGGACTGATCTACGGCATCGGGCACGCGGTTTACACTAAGAGCGATCCCAGAGCGGTGCTTTTGCGTGAAAGCGCTCTGGCGCTGGCCAAGCAAAAGGGGATGGAGGACGAATTCCACCTGTATGACGTTATCGCCAAGAACACTCCCAAGCTCTTTGCGCAGATCAAGAACAGCGACAAGGTAATGGCCCCGAATGTGGACTTTTACAGCGGCTTTGTTTACAAGATGCTGAATATCCCTCCGGAGGTGTACACCCCCATTTTCGCCATGAGCCGTATCGTGGGCTGGTGCGCGCACCGGATAGAGGAGATAACCGTTTCCGACCGCATTATCCGCCCAGCCTACAAGGCCGTGTCCCGCAAATCGAAGTACGTGCCGCTGGAGGAACGGTAAAGCCAGGGCGGCGGCAAAATTATTTTCCATAACTTACAAGTTTTTCTTGCATTTTTATAAAAAGATGATATAATAGGATAAGAGGAAACTCAAAATTTATTTATGAGGTGATTCAAATGAGCATGACAAACAAAAAAACCATTGAAGACGTGGCTGTTCAGGGCAAAAAGGTTCTTGTTCGCTGCGACTTCAACGTTCCGCTGAAGGACGGGGCCATTACCGACGACACCCGTATTGTGGCTGCTCTGCCCACCATTCAGTATCTTATAAACAACGGGGCGAAGGTCATCCTTTGCTCTCATCTTGGCAAGCCCAAGGGCGAACCCAAGCCCGAACTGTCTCTGGCCCCTGTGGCAGTCCGCCTGTCTGAGCTTCTTGGCAAAAATGTAGTTTTCGCCGCCGATGACAACGTTGTTGGCGACAATGCTAAGAAGGCCGTGGCCGAAATGAAGGACGGCGACGTTGTTCTCCTTGAGAACACCCGTTACCGCGCCGAAGAGACAAAGAACGGCGAGGCTTTCAGCAAAGAATTAGCTTCTCTCGCCGAGGTGTTTGTAGACGACGCTTTCGGCACCGCTCACCGTGCGCACTGCTCTAACGTGGGCGTGACCGAGTATTTAAAGGACAGCGTGGCCGGTTACCTGATCCAGAAGGAGATTCAGTACCTGGGCAACGCCGTCAACGCTCCTGTCCGTCCCCTTGTGGCCGTATTGGGCGGCAGCAAGGTCTCCAGCAAGATATCTGTTATCGAGAACCTGCTTGACAAAGTTGACAAGCTCCTCATAGGCGGCGGCATGGCCTACACCTTTATGAAGGCTAAGGGCTACGAGGTAGGCGATTCCCTCCTTGAGCCTGATTTCATCGAATACGCCAAGGAAATGATGGCCAAGGCTGGCGACAAGCTGGTACTCCCTGTCGATACGGTAATTGGCAAGGATTTTGACAACGACACCGAAACTAAGATAGTTCCCGAGGGCGGCATTGAGGCTGGATGGCAGGGCCTTGATATCGGCCCCAAGACCGTCGAGCTTTTCTCCGATATCCTCAAGACCGCCAAGACCGTCGTATGGAACGGACCCATGGGCGTATTTGAAATGCCCAACTTTGCCAAGGGTACAAACGCCATTGCTCAGGTGCTGGCAACTCTTGAGGGAGCCACTACCGTTATCGGCGGCGGCGACAGCGTGGCCGCTGTAAATCAGGCGGGCCTCGGGGATAAGATGACCCACATTTCCACTGGCGGCGGCGCTTCTCTCGAGTACCTCGAGGGTAAGGATCTGCCCGGCATCGCCGCGCTCAACGACAAGTAAAATTTCGGGTCAGACCGCCCATATAACCGCTTTTACAAACTTTATCAAGGAGAAATCAACTATGGGAAAATATATTATCGCCGGAAACTGGAAGATGAATAAGCTCCCCTCCGAGACTGAGGCCTATGTTAAGGAGGTGGCCGCCGCCACCGCAGGCGCTCAGTGCGAGGTGGTTTGCTGCACTCCCTTCACCAATCTGGCCGAGGCCGTAAAGGGAGCCGAGAACACCCATGTTTCCATCGGCGCCGAGAATTTGCACTTTGAGGACAAGGGCGCTTACACCGGCGAAGTCAGCGCCGATATGCTTTTGGATCTGGGCGTTAAGTATGTTATCATCGGCCACAGCGAGCGGCGTCAGTACTTTGCCGAAACTGACGAAACCGTGAACCTCAAGGTGAAAAAGGCCCTTGAAAAAGGACTTGTACCCATCCTCTGCGTGGGCGAGAGCCTTGAGCAGCGTGAGGCCGGCATTACCATGGATCTCATAACTATTCAGATAAAGAAAGCTTTTGCCGGCATACCTGCTTCTGAGGCCGAAAAGGTCGTCATTGCGTATGAGCCTATCTGGGCCATCGGCACCGGAAAGACCGCCACGGCCGATCAGGCCGAGGAGGTTTGCGGAGCTATCCGCGCCGTGCTGGCCGGTCTTTATGACGGTAAAACCGCCCAGACCGTAACCATTCAGTACGGCGGCAGCATGAACGCCGCAAACGCGGCGGAGCTGCTGGCTAAGCCCAACATCGACGGCGGCCTTATTGGCGGCGCTTCCCTGAAGTCCGCCGACTTTGCTAAAATAGTCGAAGCGGCGAAGTAGATCGCTTGCTCTCGCGGGGAAGTTCCGAAATTTCGTGCTTTAAATCTTTCTTTGTGAAAAAACGGGGGAGCCTGATGGCTCCCTCAGATTACTGACAAACCCCATGCGCTATGGGGAAAGCTCGAAAGGGAACTCCCTTTCGATAAAAAACATATAATCCCAGGGCGTGTACCTGGGATTATATACCTTAATCGGGGTAGAAATATCATTTTTATTTTAATAAATTCGTAAAAAAACGGCCCCTCATTCTTAATTGCTATAAGTCCCTAATGATCAGGAGGAAACATTATGTCAAAAAAACCCATTGCATTACTTATAATGGACGGCTACGGCATTAACCCAAATTCCGAGGGTAATTGCGTCATGGCCGCCAACAAGCCCAATCTTGACAAATATATGGCCGCCTGCCCCAACACTGTCATCTCCGCCAGCGGACTTGACGTCGGACTGCCCGACGGTCAGATGGGCAACAGCGAGGTGGGCCATACCAATATCGGCGCGGGCCGGATAGTTTACCAGATGCTTGTGAAGATCTCTAAGGATATTCAGGACGGAACCATAATGAACAACGGCCCCCTGAAGTCCGCCATGGAGGCCGCCGCCAAGAACGGCAAGGCCCTCCACCTCTTTGGACTCCTGTCCGACGGCGGCGTTCACAGCCATCAGGAACACCTTTACGGCCTTGTGAAAATGGCCCAAAAGCTTGGAGTTAAAAAGGTCTTTATCCATGCCTTCCTTGACGGGCGCGACACACCTCCCACCTCCGGCGCGGACTATATGGCCCAGCTCGTGGAAAAGCTGGATCAGATTGGCCTTGGCAAGGTTGCCACCATTTCCGGCCGCTACTACGCCATGGACCGTGACAACGCATGGGATCGCGTAGAAAAAGCCTATCGCGCCCTTGTGCTGGGCGAAGGGGTTCAGGAGACAGAACCCGTTCAAGCTATTAAAAACTCCTATGACAGGGGCGTAACCGACGAATTTGTGCTTCCCACTGTGGTGGACGCCTCCGGCGTTATTTCCGAGGGCGACAGCGTTATCAGCTTCAATTTCCGTCCTGACCGGGCCAGGCAGATAACCCGCTCCTTTGTTGACCCTGATTTTAAGGGCTTCTCGAGACCAAAGGGCTTCTTCCCCCTGAACTATGTGTGCATGGCTCAGTATGACGCTTCTATGCCCAATGTGACGGTGGCTTATCCTCCCGAGTCCCTGACGATGACCTTTGGCGAGTATGTGAGCAAGCTGGGACTTACTCAGCTGCGCATAGCCGAAACTCAGAAATACGCTCACGTCACCTTCTTCTTCAACGGCGGCGAGGAGAGGGAATTCCCCGGCGAGGGACGCATACTCATACCCTCTCCCGACGTTCCCACCTTTGATCTCAAGCCTGAAATGAGCGCTTACGAGGTCAAGGACGCCGTTATCAAGGAGATAGAGGCCGACAAGTAC
>CANQKL010000003.1 GCA_947624455.1 uncultured Clostridia bacterium | reverse complement strand
CCCGCAGCGAAGACGGGCGACTTGCCGCGGTAACGGGCTGTACCCTCGCCTCCGGCAAAGCCGCTGTCGGCGCCGTCAAAGCTCAGATCCAGAAGAACGCCGTCATATGCCGCTGATGAGTAGACCATGTCGATCTGCTTATCGCCGGTAACTTCGCCGGTAATTTCGCCGGTGGCGCCGGAGTCAAAGGCGTAGACAGTCTTGTTCCGGTGGAGCGCGTCAATAACATACGGCTCAGCGTCATAGCTGTCGCCCACTCTGGCGGTGAAGCTCTCAGCGGCGGCCAGCTCCTCGCCCTTTTCATCCACATAGCGGACGGTGATCTGGGCAGTCTTTATCTCGGAATCGACGATCTCGCACAGCGAGAAGTCGTCAATGTAGAGAGACGTGCATTGGTTCATGGAGTAAGCTATTGTGGCATAAATTTCCGCCGCGTTGACAACATCCGCGTTGGAAGTGTCAAGCAGATACGCGTAGGTCAGCCACTTATTGGCCTCGCGGGCTAAGGTTCTGTTCACTCCGCCAGTGTCCCAGGAGGACCAGCCTCCGGCCGCGGGCTTGTGGTTGGATGTTCCGTAGCCCGCCGATACCGTTGCGGCGTTCATGTGTCCGGAATTTGAGCTGCTCACAGCCTGCGTCCAATACTCACTGAAGGTGAGCAGATACTTCTTGTTAGGCTCGAGCTTAAAGTATGTCTGGAGGTTGTTGTCGTCGTTAGAACCCGTCCATGTATTCTCCTGGCTCTGATTTACGTGCAGCGAATAACTGCCGTCCTTGGCGTAATCCTTTGACCGCGCCCAGTTGGAGCCGAGGGCCTTTATCCCGTTATTGTAGGAAGTCCAGCCGTCGGTATCAGTTTCAAAGCTGCCGTTTTTAATTATGTTTTCACCAAGCTGGATTTCGGCAAGAGCGACAACTATTGCGTTTTCGGTATCGGAAGCGGCCTTGACGGCGAGAGTTGAACGCTCCGTATCAGTCAAATACGTCTGTCCGTCAAAGGTATAGACCGTCTCGGGCGCGAAGGTGTAGGTCGAGCCGGGCATCACGTATACGCTGTCGTCATCGGCAACGGGTTCGCCGTTGTGGGTGAACCGCACCTTGACCTCGGCGGCAGGCACATACTTGGCGGTGAGGTCGTAGGCTTCGCCCTCGGTTATCATCACGCTCAGGCTTGAATCGGCCTTGTCAAGGTAGTAGGTAACACCGTTGTAAACTACCGTCTCGGGGGCGTCGTAGGTGTAGAGCTTGCCGTTTTGTAGGCCGGAGGTAACGGTTTCGGCGTTCTTGATCTCGTTATTCTTGTCGTCAAGGAATTTAACCGTGACCTTTGTTTCCCTCTTCTCGCCCTCGGTCGTGGAGGTGGAGAGAACGATGGCGGGGCCGGGATATGTGCCGTTCTCAAGGGAGGCGAACTTCGTGCTGCCGGTCTGACTTAACATTGCCAAAGTAAATTTTTTGCTAAGGCTGGGATTTACGTTATTACCATTGGTAAGATATCCCTTAAGAGAATCTGTGATATCCACTTCAAGTGTATCACCCACTTTAAGACCACCGACATTAGCTTGCAAACGATACGGATATCCTTTAAACGATGCTTCTCCGTCCTTTATCTCTCCGCTATTTTTAAATGTTGGCATTTTGCCAGTGTTAACAACGAATTGCAAGTTGTCCCTTGTCCATGTGCCATAATCCATCCAGTAGAAATGTATATTTCCTCCGCTCGCGGCCTCTGTTACTACCATGCGGAGAACTGCCTTGTCAAAATCATCGACTGAGTATTTTTCCAAATCAAAAGCCGCATAGGCATTTCTTGCCGCCCAGTCGGAAATCGCGGCTTGGATAATACCCCTGTCTGTTTTGCCTTCATTTGTCTCTTTATTGTCCTTGTAGGCCACAAAGCCGTCCTTATCAGCGGAAATAACGGTCTCATCAACGGTGGTGACGCTGCCCACGCCAACGGCGTAAACATAGTCCCCGTCCTGTTCAAATTTTATGTTCTCGCCGTTGAGAGTGACGGATTCGACAGCGCCGCCAGCGTAAATTTTAATGGCCTTAGTCTTATCCGTATTAGGGGCGAGGTTTTCACCGGTTATGTCTAAGCCCGGACTGGTAGGGCCGGTCTGCTCAACGCCTATGGAGTTCAGCTCCGCAGAGGATTCTATAATGACCTGACCGTTCTTTGTAAGGGTCTTGCCATTTACAATGCCGTATTGAACGGGGCCAGCTTGAGTACCTTCCTCGCCGTTTATGCCGTCCATCACAATGGCCGCCTTGGCGTCTGTCTTGTACTCGCCGAAAGCGCCGTCGGCGTTGGCATTGTTCTTTACATATACGGTATAATCAAATTTCCTGCTGTCGCTACCGCGAAGCGGAGTTGTCATGGAAACGGCGGAGCTGTTGTTATCCTTGGCCTTATCGGTTACAGTAATATTTTTTGCCGCCTCGCCAGCCCTGCGAGGAACGATAACGGTGCCGAACTTCACGTCCTCGCCGGTCTTTTTAAAGGAGCCGTACTTACTGTTAGCCACAAGGCCGTAGTCCGCGCTGAAATATCCGTCCTTTATCTCGGTCGACGCGTCGGCGTCGGCGTTGTAAAGGTCAACGTTGGCCTCGCCCGCAAAGTTGGTGGAAACGCTGTGTCCGTCCGTGCCAACTGCGGCGTTGCTGGAGGGCATGAAGTGCCAGTTCTGACGATAAACCTGATCGGCCTTATTGCCGTCCACATAGTCGGTCACAAAAGTAACTCCGCCGCCCAAGCGCTTAAGGAACAGAACGTTGCGGGTGTGCTTGGTGTTGGGATAGCCGTGCTGAGTGCTGGCGGCAAAGGTGAACAGGTCGTTGTCCGCGTAGGAACTTATCTTTTCGGCGGAACTGGAATGATAGTTGTTGTTGCCGCCCATGCTCACGCCCTCGGCCTCGACGGTGTTGTGGGCGCTGGCATAGCGCAGCTCGGTATAAATGGAGTTGTTGGGGTTGGCGTAGCCATAGCGTCCGCTGTCCACAAGCAGGGGCTTGCCGTAGGCGTACATCAGCACCTGATTGGAGTCGGGATGGGCGTGACCGTCGTTGGGGTTGTTCGAGAAGGACACGTATGTAGTCTCTTTGGGATCCCAACTGGTGCGCATATATACGGAGTTGACGTCGTTGTAAAGGACGGACTTTTCGCCCTCATAAGCGCCGTCGCCATTTACGTAAGCGTCAAGCATGGGGTCATCAAGATATTCGGCTATCAGCTTGAACTCGGACATCTTATCCCGGTAGTTGGAGTCGCCAACGTTGGAATCCCAGCCGTCGGGGAAAAAGCTCTGAGCGGCGTTGCGGGCGGCGTAAATGAGCTTTGTTTTGAAGGATGCGCTCACGGGATTGTCGGACTTTTCAGCGGCGATGAGGCAGTCGCCATAGAGCTTCATGCACCATTCGCCGTAGGAGGGACCCGCCTCCTTAAAGCTCATGTCGTCGTTAAAGAGGAAGTCCATGGTGTATTCAACGTTCCCCTCCACCCTTTCGCGGAAGGCGTCGTGATCCTTCAGCTCTGGCAGGAACTCCACAGCCTTGAAGAAACCGGCGTTGGCCACAAGCTTCCAGTTGCTCCACCACGGGCCGTCGCTGGTTATGTCGAGGCCGTTCAGGTAGTTGCAGTCGCCCCACATAAAGGAGAGTATGTTCACTAACTCGTCCAGCTTATCGTCGAACACATTGGTACCCAAAAAGGCGTCAACTATGTCAACCCAGCGGTTCAGACGCTCGCCAGTCTCAAGAGTACGGGTCCAGCCGTAATTCATCTGGGTGGCGAATGCGTTCATCAGGTCAACCAGCTTGGGGCCAAACTCATCGCCGGGGTACTGCTCATGATAGGGGTGAGAGTCGTTATATGCCTTCTCCCCCATCTTAAGGTAAGACAGGTACTCATAGGCCATTGGCTTGCCGAACCAGAAGCGGCTTGTAACGTTGTGATACTCGCTGTCGGCATTGGGAGCGTTGGCGTTCCAAATGGGTTCGTCCAGGTTTTCATAGGAGTATATGTTTCCCTTTATGGCGTCCCAGGTATGCTTAGACTCGTTCCAGGTGGTGTCGCCTATGTTTATAACAAGCACGTCCTTGGGGCCGGTGGCGCAGTCGTTGGCATAGGCGGCGTTGACAACAAGGGCGGCGCTGGTTATTTCCTTGTTGGCAACCTTGCCCAGGGAAAAGTTCATGTAGGCGCGGCGGGTGTTTTCGCCGGTGGAGTTATTGCCGTTGTCGGCGTCCTCCTTGACGTACAGCTCGGCGGCCGCGCCGTAATCGGTCTTAGTGTCCTTGGAGCTGATATATGTATCCTGATCCGCGCCTATCGTCTCATCAGTTCCATCGCTAAGCTTGACTACCAGCCTGGGGCCGGCGTCGCCAGCCTCCTTGGACTTGACGATAACGGGATAACGCTGCTTGTTACCGGCCATGAGCATAAAGCTCACCGCGCCGTTGGCAAGCTCGTGCCGCACACGGTCGGTAACGTCAATGCTGTAATCTTTAAAGTTTTTGTCTGTTACGGTGAACTCCGCCTGCCACATATCGAACTCATAGGGGCCGGTGAGGATATTCCTCATGGGCAGCACGGCCATGCCGTAGTTCTCGTCAGCCTCGGTAACGCCGTTGCCGGTGATTTTTCCATCGGCGTGGCGGGCCTTGAGGTATTTGAGCAGTTCTGCCTTTGCCTTGTCGTAATCCTTCCTGTCCACGGCCGCCTTTACCAAGCCGAGTTCAGGGTAAGCGTCGTAATTAAGCTTGGCAAAAAACGCGGCGTCGGTCATGCTCGTGGCGCTGGCTCCCATAGGGAAAACCGCCAGCACGGTGAATACCATCGTCAGCGTTACAACCATTGCCAGTACTCGTGAAAGTCCCATTTTTCATTCCTCCTGTTTAGTGGTTTTATTAAAATCTAAATTACGTGCGTTTGAGGGGTAACGGGCCGCGCCTCATTCCGGCTTATACTTATATATTTTCTGCACCTTTTTATAGCTCTCCAGATCCCCAATATCATAGCGTTGGCCGGGCATCTCATAGGCGTAAACTGGAGTATGCTCACAGAGGTAGCAGACAAAGCTGCCGGGCGCGTCGGTGCCGCAGCCCTCCGCTATGCCCTTCGCCACATAGTGCAGATCCTCCCTCCTGTAAAAGTAGAAGGGACCCACGCACCAGTTGCTCTTTGGCTCTCGAGGCTTTTCCTCCATGGAAACTATCTTCATGTTTTCATCGGGTATCATGACTCCGCAGCGGCGAAGCTCCTCCAAGCTCTCCTCATAGTTGACCATGACAGCCGAAGCATTGTGAGACTCGGCAAAGTCAACAAATTGCCTAAAGGAAAAATCAATAAGGTTATCACCGGCAATAATCAGAACATCCTCGTCGATGTTCAGGCTTTCTATGGCGAACTGGATATCCTTTACCGCGCCTAACCGAGTCTCGTTGGACATACTGCCGTCGTCCAGTATTTCAATGGGTTTTTTGATCGCCGTATTCTTATCCTTCCACTCCACAAACCGCTGATAGTATCGGTGATTTGAAACTATAACGTGGCCGTCCACTTCTTCCAGCTTGTCGATATCCCTCAACAGATGATCCAATATGCTCATCCCGTTGACCTCTAAGAGAGGCTTAGGATAATTTTCCGTCAGCGGGTACAGGCGCGTAGCATAGCCTGCCGCAAGAACGATACACTTCATTTCCTTTCCCCATTTCTTCCATTGTTATTTCTTATATTGTTAAAATCAAAACTCAAGCAGTTTATCCAAGTGCGTTTCGATCTCGTCCATGCGGATGCGTTTTTGCTCCATGGTGTCACGGTCGCGGACGGTAACGCAGCCGTCCTCCAGGGTATCGAAATCCACGGTTATGCACACCGGAGTCCCTATCTCGTCCTGACGGCGGTAGCGCTTGCCTATCGAGCCTGCCTCGTCATATTCGCAGGGGTATTTCTTGATAAGCTTCTGGAACAGCTCGGTAGCGGGTTCGGCCAGCTTTTTGCTAAGGGGCAGCACGGCCGCCTTGACCGGAGCCAGAGCGGGGTGAAGGCGAAGTACCACACGGGTATCCTTTTCGTCCACGACCTCCTCGTCATAGGCGTCGCAGAGGAAGGCCAGCGCTACTCGGTCCGCGCCCAAAGAAGGCTCGATGACATACGGCACATAGCGCTCGTTTGTGACGGGGTCTATGTACTCCATAGACTCGCCGCTGTGATTTTGATGCTGGGTCAGGTCGTAGTCGGTGCGGTCGGCGATGCCCCAAAGCTCGCCCCAGCCGAAGGGGAACATGAACTCAATATCCGTGGTACCCTTGGAATAGAAGGACAGCTCCTCGGGACTGTGGTCGCGCAGGCGCATATTCTCCTCCTTCATTCCAAGAGAAAGCAGGAAGTCGCGGCAGTAACCTCTCCAGAACTCGAACCATTCCATGTCAGTGCCGGGCTTACAGAAAAATTCCAGCTCCATCTGCTCAAATTCACGAATACGGAAAATGAAGTTGCCGGGCGTTATCTCATTGCGGAAGCTTTTGCCCACCTGGCCCACTCCGAAGGGAATTTTTTTGCGAGTGGTACGGGCGATGTTCTTGAAATTCACAAAAATACCCTGAGCGGTCTCGGGACGGAGGTAGAGTTCATTTTTAGCGTCCTCGGTCACGCCCTGGAAGGTCTTGAACATCAGGTTGAACTTGCGGATGTCGGTAAAGTTATGGCTGCCGCAGTCGGGGCAGGGAATGTTGTTTTCCTTTATAAAGTCCATCATTTTCCGGTCGTCCCAGCCGTCAACAACGATATTTTCGCCTCTCTCATGGCAAAAATCCTCGATGAGCTTATCGGCCCGGTGGCGGGTCTTGCAATCCTTACAATCCATCAGCGGATCGCTGAAGCCGCCCACATGACCGCTGGCCACCCAGACCTCGGGATTCATCAGGATAGCGCTGTCCAGCCCAACATTGTAGGGGCTTTCCTGGACAAATTTTTTCCACCAGGCGCGCTTTACATTATTTTTAAATTCGACGCCCAAGGGGCCGTAATCCCAACTGTTGGACAGGCCGCCGTAAATCTCGCTGCCGGGGTATACATAGCCCCTGCCCTTGCACAGGGCGACGATTTTATCCATTGTCTTATCTTCATTTCTCATTGGCTACAAATCCTTTCACGCATAATTATACCTAATAACATTGTACACCAAGTTTTTTGATTTGTAAATAGTTTTTTAATAAATTTATCAATAAAAATAAACAAAAAAGAGCCAACTGGCTCTTTTTCGTTTTGCTATAACCGCATAATTTGATTGAACACAGGGTTCACTTTATCTTACCCATCATCTTCAAGGCATTGTAAACCATTATGACACACTGACCACGGGTGGCGTCGCTGAGAGGATCTATATTATTGATCTCGGCTCCGTTCACCACAGTTTTCACACCTGAAACAATGCCGTTCTGGGCCAGCATATATACAGGCATCCGCGCCCAATCGGCAACGGCGGCGTCATCGCTGAATTTGGGAACGAGAACCTCATTCTGGGCAAAGGCTTTCTTGCCCTCAATGGCACGGTAGATTATCGCCATCACCTCGTCCCGGCGGATATTCAGCCCAGGGCCAAAGGTTCCGTCGCCCTTGCCGTTAATAAGGCCGGCCTTTTCGGCGGAGGCGATGAAGATATACGCCCAGTTGTCGGGAGTGTTGGGAACGTCGGTAAAGCTTGCCACGGCGTTTATGTCCAGATTATCCATAGCGGTGACCATGATCTTCGCGAACTCGTCGCGGCGGATCTTGTTTTCAGCCTTAAAGGTGCCGTCCACATAACCGTTAATGATGCCGATGTCGGAAAGAGCGTAAACAGCCTTGCCAAGCTCCGTCTTTTCGTCCACGTCAGAGAAGCTGTAAATGTGCTTTACGGTTTCGTTTTCGCCTGGCGTCTGTACGTCGTTGCCGCTGGTTCCGGTATTTTCATTGCCGGTATTGGGCTTTTTGTCGTCATTGTCGTTGTTTTCAGACTCAACGACCGTAACCATAGCGGACACATTGGCGTCGAGGCCGTCCGCCAGCACGTAGCCAGAGGGTATTTTGACCTGACCTTCCGCGGTAAATACGCCCACCTTGGATGTAGAAGGCTCATTTGTCCACTCCACTTCCAGTTTTATGGAAACGCCGGTTTCGGTTTCAGCGCTGACAGAACCGTCAAGGGTGTAGCTGCCGCCCCGCTCGACTTCAACATCCTTCGGCTCGCCTATTTCAGTTATGGCAACATCAACGGGGTCGTCTTTTCCGGTATCCATTTCGGCCAGCATATCGTGTTCAAAGATCATTGATTTGATCGAGTTATATATGGGTATGAAATCCTCGTGTATCCTACCGTGGATCACCGCCTCATAGGCCGCGTCGGGATAGGCGTTGTACAAGGCATTTTGGAGGTCGGCAAACTTGCTAGAATTGCTGACCGTTTTGATGGCCTCGATAAGTATGTCGTCGAAATTGCCGTCGTTGATTTTTTCGATGCGATTCACCTGATAAAGGTAATTCTGTACATCGCGCAGGAATTCAAGTATTACGCTCTCGCTCACGCCCTGATCCACAACATCGTTGATAAAGCCGGGGTACTGAGCGGCAAAATCCATATACGCCTCCCGGACAGAGTAGGCGTAGGCCGAGGGTATGGCACACAGGGCCAAAGTAAGGGCCAATACAAGGGCCAGTATCTTCTTTTTCATCGGTTATCTTCCTTCCTAAAAAATGTTCAGTCACGATATTATAATAACACATATTTTCGCAAATGTCAATCGGTATAATTCTGAAATAATTGTGAACAGGGCTGTAAAAAAATGGCGCAGATCTGCGTCGTCGCAAGCTCGGCATCGCTTGTTTCGATTTGAAAAATCGAAACACAGCTCACCTCGCTGCGACTCCTTTTCCCCACAAAATCGGCTTCGCCGTTTTGCGGGGACCCCGTTTTTACTGAAATCCTTTATTTAAGCCAAATTTATGTGTTGTTAAACCCGTCGATAAAATCAAATTTTTGAGTTTAGCAATTCGACAGCTTTATCGGCAGCAAAACGGCCTCCGCAAAGCGGAGGCCGTGACCTTTGCTTATTCAGCTTTAAGCCGCTTATTCAGCGCCGTAAATTTCTACCTCGGCTACCTTGCCCTCGGTAAGAAGGGTAACCATGACATACTTGCCCTTTACCTGGCAGGGATGATAAGTTGTAGCTCCGGCGGCCGCGCTGCCGCTGTAAACAGCAGTCCAGGCGCTGCCATCGGAAGATACGGATACAGAATAGGTGATATCGTTCTCCTGACCGCGAATACCAATACTTGTAATGGTCTTTTCAGCGGCGGCCTCTACAACGATGCTCTGGTTAGCAAGACCCTTCCAGGCAGTATTTTTATCGCCGTCAATAGCGGCGGAGGCGGGGAACTTAGTGTCGGCGATGATGAGAGCCGCAGCGGACTTGGAATTTATCCGATTGCCAACAGGCTTAGTGGATGTGGAGGAAAGACCGGACACAAAGGCTCCGCCGGCGCTGCCGCCGGAAACTGTGCCACCGTATACCTCGACCTCGGCCACACTAGCCCACTGGCCCTCATTAGAGCCGTTTACATCGATCTTTACATATCTTGCGTTCTGACCAACCGTAATGGATTCCATCACTCCGCCGCCAGCGGGGCTGGTCTTGGAAGCGACAGAGGTATAGCTGGAGCCGTCGGCAGATACGGAAACTGTGTAAGGCAGAGTTCTGTTGGGAGCCTCGCTGCTGTAGTTTCTCATCTGTACGCCTACCGTGCCAATCGTCTGAGCGCTGCCAAGGTCGATAACGATGTTAGCGCTGCCCTCAACGGCCCAGTAAGTATTGGGATTGCCGTCAACAATGGCGGAAGCGGGATTCTCACTCTGAGGCTCGGCGCTGGCCCTGAGCATACCGGAGTTAAGAGTTACCTTGGTGCCGGAAGCGCTATTGGTTACGCCCTGGGTGACAACTCCGCCAGCGGAGCTGCCGGAAACGCCGGAAGCCTTGGGGGAGTTGGCGTCGCCCTGGAATACGGCCACATCGGCCACGCTGGCCCAATCATTAGTGGAGGAACCGTTTACGTTGATGCGGACATAACGGGCAACCTTGCCGTCAACCTTGGGGAACTCCCAGGTGGCGCCGTTAGGAACGCTGGTGCCGTTGAACACGCTGGTCCAGTTGGTGTTGTCAGAGGAAATGGACACGCCGTAGTTGATAACGCGGCTGTCGGTGTAGCGCATCATGCGCACGCCTACGCAGGAGATCTGCATGGGAACGCCAAGGTCTATAGTCATGTACTGCTTGCCCTGAGCGGCCCAGCGAGTCTCAACATTGTTGTCGATGGTCTGACCAACATGGTTAGCCGCCTCGGGAGTAGCGCTGGCGGAAAGCATGGAAGTAGTCAGGGGTATCTGAGTGCCGTAAGCCTCGGTAGCGGCCTGCATAGGCTTCTCAACCGTATAGGGCTTAGGACTCTGAACACGTTCGGGATAGTGGTGATTTACCTCAAGCATCCAGCGCAGCATCTCAACAGCGTTGGAATCACAGTCAAAGAAGGGATCGGCCTTCTCGGAAATTACTATAAGAGCGTCCATGGGGTTGTTGGCGACATAATTGCTGGTACCGCTGTAAGCGCTGTACCAGATCTTGTAGCCAAGACCCTCCATTACCTGACGAACAGGAACGCAGGCATAGCCGTCTTTACGCTCGGCGGCGGTGGGCAGAACTCCGGCTGCTCCGTCAACAGTGTAGTTGGCGCTTCCCATATTAAAGACAACCGTCTTTCTGGTGGTGTTGCTGCCGTTCTTGATGTCGCGGGTTACGTAAACGGTGTCGCCATCCTCGGTAACGTCGCAGTCAGTCATATAGTTCTTGATGGCGATAACGGGAAGCATGGTAGTGCCATCCTTAACGTATGTCTGCATATTGTGGTTGCTTTCATCGTGGTGATTGATGACGCCATCGTGATAGAAGTGAGCGGTATTTACCTCGATAACATACTTGCCAACGAGTTTTCTCATTATGTAGGGATAAATGTCGTTGTTATTGGTCTGGTCGCCGTAAACGCCGCCAGCCAGCTTGGAAATTTCGCAGGCCGCAAGCAGGAAAGCGCCCACGCCGAAGTTAGCGGTGTTGCCGCCGCCGATATTAAGGGACTGACGGGGGTTCTCGCCGATGGGCTGAACATAGCCTACGGTGCCGTCGGCCTGAAGGGCGGTGTTGTACAGGAAGTACCAGCCCTTGAGAGCGGTGTCGAGATAGGTATTGCGGTCAAGATAGCCGCTGTTGATGCCCCAAGCAAGGCCATAGGTGAAGAAGGACGTACCGCTGGACTCAAAACCGTCGGCATAAGCGCGGTCGATTATAGAACGGGACCAGAAGCCCTCCTTCTGCTGGTTACGGGCCACGCCCTGAGCCATCTGAGTATACTTATCAAGGAAGTAATCTCTGTGCTGATAGTCGGTAGGCATATCAGAGAGAACGCGGGCAAGACCTGCGAATACCCAGCCGGAACCGCGTGCCCAGAAATCCTTCTTGCCGCTGTCCGTCTTGTGGTCGGGATATATGTACTTGCCGTCACGGTGGAACAACTGTTCCTCCGCATCCCACATACCGTCCTTGGTGCCGCCTTCAACGTCCTCGGCAGCCCACTTGAACCATTCGTACTGCTTGTCAAGGTACTTATAGTCGCCGGTGAGAACATAGAGCTTGCTCATGATGGGCATTGCCATGAACAGGGAGTCGGCCCACCACCACCAGTCAGTCTCGGAACGAGAAGCCTGATAGCTCATGACCTCAATAGCGCGGGCGACCTTACCCTCGTCCTTGATGGTGTTCTTAGAAGCCATCACTTCGTCATTGTAAAGGTCGATATAGGTCTGGAAGCAGATCTGCCAGTCGCCGAACAGAACCCAGTCCTGTCCCTCGCCATAGCCGCCGTTGGAGGCGTTGCCCTTCCAGGCGTTCTTGTTATTGCTTGTAGCGCCCTTCCAGTTATTCTGGATCGCCCAAGCCTCGGAATAGTTACGGTAAAGCTCGATACCTGTGGTAAAATAAGCTTCCATATTACCAACATGGTAAGCCGCGTTATCCCAGAAAGAACGGCCGTGACCATTGCTGGTTATCCACTTATCATTGGCCCGCTCCAGCGCCTCGACAGCCTGGGCACGGGTGGGCATAACGGCCTGCGCCGCATCGCCAACTTTCTGCGCCGCCGCAAACGCGGGAACGCCGCTCAGGCATGTCATAGCCACCGAAGTGGCAAGCCCGGCGGCCAACGCACGAAGGTTTAACTTTTTCATGTTCGTTGTCCTCCTTGAATTTTAATCGTTAAATATATTTTAACATTTTATTTAAAAATAATCAATAACAAAATCAAAATTTCTTTTCGCCGAAATGCTTAATTTTTTATGATTTTTTTGTGCAATTTGCCAAATCCTCCAAAGCGTGTGCGGAAATATGTTCATATCTTTCCTTTTTATTCTTAATTTTGATATGTTCCCACTGGATTATGCCGAAGTTGGCGTTCATGGGCTGAAAGTTTTTCACTTCCTCATCCGTAATATAGGCGGTCAAGGCTCCGGCGCAAGTGGACGGCGGCAGTATCAGGGGCGGTTCTCCCCTCAGCCGGGCGGCGGCGTTCACCCCAGCCAGCAGGCCCGACGCGGCGGATTCCACATAGCCCTCCACGCCGGTGATCTGCCCGGCAAAAAAGATCTCGGGCCGCGAGCGAAGGCTGTAATCCCGGTTCAGCAGCCGGGGCGAGTCGATGTAGGTATTGCGGTGCATGACACCGTAACGGACAAACTCCGCGTTTTCCAAGCCGGGTATCATGGAGAATACTCTCTTTTGTTCCCCAAATTTCAAATTGGTCTGAAAGCCCACCATGTTATAAAGGGTTCCCTGAGCGTTGTCCCGCCGCAGCTGAAGGACGGCCCAGGGCGTAAGCCCGGTCCTGGGGTCTCGCAGGCCCTTGGGCTTCAGCGGGCCGAAGCGCAAGGTGTCCCGTCCCCTGGCGGCCATAATCTCCACGGGCATACAGCCCTCAAAGACATTGGGCTTTTCCACATTTTCGTGGAGGGGAGCCTTCTCCGCCGTTACCAAAGCCTCCCAGAAAGCGTCATACTCGTCCCTTTCCATGGGGCAGTTTATATAATCCGGCGTACCTTTACCGTAACGGGCGGCAAGGTATGTTTTTTCCATGTTGATGCTGTCGGCGGTTATGACCGGAGCCGCGGCGTCGTAAAAGTGCAGGCCCCCGCCGCCGGTAAGACCGGCGATGACGCCGTTCATGCCTCCGGAGGTCAGCGGCCCGGTGGCGATAATACTTATTCCCTCGGGCAGCTCCTCAACGGTTTCGGAAACAATCTCCACCTGGGGAAGCTCCCTGAGACTTTGGGTGACCAGGGCGGCAAAGGCTTCCCTGTCCACAGCCAAGGCTCCGCCGGCTGGCACTCTTGTCCGGTCGGCGCAGGATATAACCAGGCTGTCAAGCCGGCGCATTTCCTCCTTGAGCAGGCCGCAGGCATTGTCAAGGCCCGCGCCCTTGAGGGAATTTGAGCAGACCAGCTCACAGAGGTTGGGGTCGGAATGGGCGGGCGAAAAGCGATGGGGCTTCATATCGAAGAGCCGCACTCCCACTCCCCGCCTGGCCAGCTGCCAAGCTGCCTCGCAGCCCGCCAAGCCGCCGCCTATGACATTTACCCGCTCATTCCTCTCTGCCATTACCGTCCTCCGTTTCCGCGGCGGCGTCAACAGCGGCGCCGCCTTCATCGCCGTTCGCCTGCTTGTACATGGACTCGATCTCATCCCTTGTGAGGGGTTCGTCCTCCGTGCGGACGCGGCCGATATTGTTGGCGTACATAACGCCGTCCTCTCCCTCGCGGAAGCTCACGACGACCGCGTCGCCGGGCTTTAGGCGGATACCCGTGTTGCGGGCGTTCTCCTCGTAGACATAAGTGGTAAGCTCATTGTATGTGTTTACCGTGATATCCTTTTGGCTGACCGCCACTACCCAGCCGCCCACGGTGGTTTCGTTTATTATGTCGCCCTCCATGAAGATCTCCTCATATTCTCCAAGCTCATCCTCTCCGGGCAGCTCCATGGCGTTGGGATCAACGACGGCTTCCTCCCCAACCACCTCGGTCTCGGCGACCGGCACTAGGTCTTTGCCGTCCTTCTCCTTGTATGAGATTATGTTTTCGGGCATTTCTTCGGTTTTTTTATCTTCACCGCCGCAGCCGCCAAGCATGGATGCCATCAAAGCCGCCGTCAATATAAGGATAAATTTTTTGTTCACGTTACCACCTCGAGAATATTTTTTCGCGTCTTGAAAAATACTATTTGCAGACATAAATGAAAGGAGCTGAAAAACCGTGGAAAAAACCATAACCGCCCTCTTCGACACAGCCGAGGAGCTTGAGGCCGCTTCGGAGGCGGCCCGGGAAAACGGAGCCCAAGCCGACAAGATCAGGGTCTGCCGCGCCGAGGTACCCTCCTCCTTCGCGGGGAAAAACACCCTCTCGGGCATGGCCGTAGGCGCGGCGGCTGGCACGCTTTTAGGGCTTGGGGCCGCCATGCTCGACAACATCGGCTTTGCCACAGGCATAGGGCCGGTAGCGGGGCTGGTGAGCGGAACGGTAGTAGGGGCCATAGTCGGCGGCTTTATAGACTTTGAGTCCTCCAACCGGGAGCCTGACCGCCGCTGGCTGTTCACTGTCAGCATGGACGAGGATCTGACCGGCGCCACTGTCCGACGCCTGCGCCGCTGCGGAGGGGAAAAGGTCAGCGTGGAGTGAGGAGTCGGCCGAGGGGCCAACGAATAAACGCCTGGAAGTCATATTTTAAGGCGAACCGGATCGCCGCGCCCCGCGAATTGACCCTGTCATAACGACCCGTTAGCTGAACACTTCCGTTTTTCCGTCCTCCATTGTGATGCGCCAAGCGGGTACAAAGGAGTAAATGTCAGTGTTTTCGTTGCGGACAGCCAAATAGCCCGCCTCAAGGCCGGTCACTGTCCCTCCCTCGGGAAAACGGCTGAGGATATCGGGGATAAAGTCGATTATGCTCACCCCGCTCCTGCGGTCTCCGGTGTAGCCCTTTAGGGGCCACCGGGCCTCCACCCGCGCCAGTTGGCCGTCGGCGTCCAGCGAGGCCCGGATATACATACCAAAAACCGGCCGCCCGTCAAAATAGCAGGCAAACGACCCGTCCCGCGCATATCTGGCCCGGCTCATATCCAATCCCAGCTCCTTAAGGGCCCGGCGCAGCTGCTTTTCGTTGGCGGACGAAGCCGCCTCACCGCTGCTATAGCTGAAACCTTCGTCCTCGACCCTCAGTTCGGCCCCGTCTTGGCGGGCGATAAGAGTCCGCTCCTCGGTTTGAAAGGCCAACTGTTCGCCGAAGAACATACGCGACAGCTCCATCGGCGTGGGGAAGCTGACATTAAAGGTTCTGACCGTCAGATACCTGTCCGGGAACAGACCGGGATCGCAGCTTATGCCGCTGTTTTCCAGAGCCTCCACCGCGGAGGCGGCCACCAGCGGAGGTATTTTTTCGCTGCTCAGCCGCTTGGCGAACGACACGCCCAGCATATACAGGTTCATCACCAGCAAAAGCCCCAGCAAAAGATTTTTTACCAAAGACCACCTCATTGGCTCACCTCCCCAGCCTCGGCGGCGGGTTCCTGAGTCTCGCCGGTATAGTCGTATACCCGATCCTCCCCGGACAGCTCCGCCAGCCAGCAGGCCTTTAGACTGTCCGTCCCGCCCCGATCAATATAACCTATGTATATATCGGTTATCACGGGCTGGGGCCTGGCGGAGAAATCGTTGGCAAAATGATCCAGCGCCCCCACAAAATCTCCGTTGAGGACCGAGGTCCCGCCCGTTTGGTAACTGCGGAACAACTGGCGGTAGGAGACTATGCGGCCTTCGACTATATCCATTTCTATGCCATGGCCCAGGCGTTCAAATCCTCTGCCGGTCAGTTCCACAGCCACAGGGCGTCCGTCCTGATAATAGTCCATGGTCAGATGTATCCTGCCGCTCTCCTGGGTCAGGTCGCTGCTGACCAGAACCGAGAGCGGCCCGTTGCCGACCTGGCTCCACAGCTCCTCGGCAAAGCTGATGGCGGAGTTGACCGTTTCGTAGTAGGAAGAATAGCTCTCGGTTATTTTAACGCCCTTGTCCTCCTCCACGGCTCTGTATTCAAAGAGTCCGCCCGGGTAAACGCGGGCGTCGCCGTAATTTTCGACAAACACGCTCACCCCGCCGTCGTCGTACCTTCCGGCGGTGTCCACATTGGTGAAAAACCCGCTCAGCACCTTCTGCGCCGCCTCAGGGTCGGCAATGGGATTGCCGGGGATGAGGTCGGCGGTGGAGGGCCGGCTGTCAAAGAACAAGACCATAGGATCCAGGGATACCCCTTCCGGCTCCACCCCAGTGCTAAATGCTGGCTCGTAGTAGTCGGCGTTGTTCTCGGTGTAGATGGAAAGGTCGCTGGCCGGAAGGCTGAAGCTGCCCAGGGGGAACTGGTATATTCGGGCGTTGTCGTTGTCATAGGCGTCCCGAACCAGGAGAAATACCCCCGTTTCCTCGGTGGAGGGCAGGATAATAAAATCCCTTATCGTTGAAATATCCCCTGGCGCGGCCTGAGCGTCGACGCCCATGACCGAGCAGAGCATTTCCGTAGCGTAAGCTATGGGCAGCTCAACATAGATGCTCACGTTTTCCAGCGCGGCCTGCCACTCCCTAAAGGAGACCGGCTTACTGTCCGCCGTCTCGCCGCGCAAAAAGGCCTGAATGATCTGGCTGGTGCGGTTTTCAATGGGTGAAAAGGCCACGTCCGTGTTGTAATAGGCTATCCACAAGGAACCGTCGTTGATAAGGATTCGCCTGGGACGGCTCAGCATATCTCTGGGAATGGATATTTCGTCCTTTGGAAAGAGCTTTTCCACCAAGGGCAGCCCCCTCGCGAAGTCCGATATCTCCTCCTTGAGCAAACCGCCCCCAAACCAGAGCTGACAGGTGAGAGCTATTAAATTGATGAAAAGGAGTATGATTATCGAGGTCTTTATCCGTTCCTTGAACACAGTCTCACCGTCCTTTCTGGCAAATTGCGCCCTCAAATTTGCAAATAATAGCGTCAATCGGGCGGCAAGAGGAAAACTCCGCCTTTATACTAATTCTCATTACCGACCGCCTGTTGTTATAAAATTTGGGGGCGAAGTAACCCGCCCCCGTCTTTGTGCCTGTTAATTTAAATATGTACGCTGACCGTTAAATCCATCCGGTAAAGATAGACTGCACATCATAGGTAAAGCTGTTCACGTTGTCCAGAACCTCCCGTTTAAGGAGGTTTATATCCAGGTATATCACCTGACTGAGGCCTTTATACTCAGCTCTCACCGCAAATTTATTGTGTCCCTCGGAGAGGCTCATCTGCTTATAAAAAACCCCCGCCGCGCCTATTTTGGTCTGAGACGCGGCCCCATCGCTGTTCAGTATAGCGCTGTAACCGCTCCCGTCGTACTTGTAATAGGCAACGCTCACGCCGTTCTTACCCGTACCGGTAATGCCGTAGGTGGTTTTAGTCGTAGCGGAATTGTTAGTCTCCGGTTTTTTGACCACTATTAAATCTGAAGCGGTGCTGCTTTCCGCTGCCCCGATGGAGTTCGGGTGGGCCGCATAAACGTTCAGCCCGGAAAGCATGACCAGTATAGCGGCTAAGGTCGCCCCTATATACTTCATGTCACACACATCCGTTCTAATCTTTTTTACCTATGCTAATTATACACCAGTTATGTTACAAAACAATTACATCCACGTTAATTGTTGTTTACAGTCGTCGGACTTTTACCATATTTTACCATGCGAGGGGTTCCTGCCTGGGAGGGGATTTTTACCGCAAATTGGGAGTTTCTGGCCACCTCTGCCCATCCCAGCCGCTATCAGACCACTATCGGCCTCTCCGCCTCGGGGTTTTCCCGGTACATGGGCAGGACTATGGACACCTGAGTTCCCTCGGGCATATGGCTTTCTATGGATATGTCGCCCCCGTGACGCTGAGCTATCTCCCGGGCAATGGCTAACCCCAGCCCTGTACCGCCGCTCTGACGGCTGCGGGCCTTGTCCACCCGATAAAAACGCTCGAAAATGTGGGGCAGATCCTCCCGGGGTATGAGCGCGTTTTGTCCGTCGTTGCCACATTCCACATCTATCTTGCCGCCGTCGGGAGTGTACTTGACGGCGTTTGAAACGATGTTGGTGATGACCTGCTCTATCCTGTCCCTGTCCCCGAAGAAGGAGAAGGGGGCGCTACGAGGGATAAAGCTGAGGGTATGGCCGTGAGATCGGGCGTTCATCGTCAACTTTTGGGTGACGCTTTCGGTCAGCTCCATAAGGTCGAAGGAGGTGCAGTTGAGCTGCTGCTTTTCGCTGTCCAGCTGGGACAGTGTTAAAAGGTCCTTGACCAGGCGCGTCATGCGATCCGCCTCGTTGTCGATGACCTTGGCAAAGCCAGCCGTAGGGCCGTCGCCGCGGCCCTCGTCCTCCTCCATATCAATTATAGTCTCGGCATAGCCCTTAACAGTGGTAAGGGGCGTGCGCAGCTCGTGGGACACGTTGGCGACAAATTCCCGTCGGGACCGTTCCAGCTTCAACTGTCGGGTCACGTCCCTGAACACCACGACCACTCCCGAGGAGAACACATTCTCAGCGTTAAAGGGTACAAAACAAACTCGGTAGTTTTTGCCCTCTATCTCCGCGTCGAACTCCATAGACTGGCCCTCCTCCAGGTTGAGGACCCGGCTCATGTTTACGTCAAGCCGCAGCTGGCCGTCAAATATTTCGTCAAAGGTTCTGTCGGCACAGTCGCCCAAAACGTTGACGCAGGCGGGATTTTCGTGAATTACCCTGCCAGTGCTGCTCTCAAAGGCGATTATAGCGTCGGTCATGTGCAGCAGCACGGTCTCCACCTTATTTTTTTCGGCGGCTATGTCCTCCATATTGGTTTCGATCTGGGCGGCCATAGTGTTGAACGCCATCGTCAGGCGGCCTATCTCGTCCCTGGACTGAACCTCTATCCTGTGGTTGAAATCGCCCTCGGCCATGGCCTCGGCCCTATACTGAAGGGTCAGGATAGGTGCAATTATGGTCCGAGAAAGCACAAAGCCTAGCACAAGGCTGATGAGCAGGCCGAACAGTATGGCCCAGAGAATGTTGACAAAGATATTGCGTGTGACCTCGTAGACCTCCTCCTTAGTGTCCCGAACGCTGATTATGTACTCCACCTGTCCGTCGGGCATGATGGGTACCGCGTAGTCCATATATTCCGTATCTCGGTCGATATTGTCGCCGGTCATGCCCGCCATGGCGGTGACGATATTGGGCGTGGTGGAGAAGGCCCCTCCCTGGGGGTCGCTGCGGTCAAGGACGCGGCAGTTTTTGCCGTCCAGAATGTAGTAGTTACGGTAGGAGTCGATCCCCATTCTCAGGGAGAACACGTCCAAAATCGACTTCATCTCAGCCACCGGCTCCTCCCTGCCGGCGGCCACGGTAAGGTCGTTTATCATACGGCTGCTGAACACCTGCTCGGACATGGTAGTGCGAAAGTCCTCCAAATAATAGGTGGAAATATTTTGCAGGAGAAATGTGCCTACCACTATCATGACCGAAATGGTAAGCAGGAGAAATATCGCTATTATTTTCCATTGGATACTTTTGAACATCTTCCGCGCCGCCCTGTGCTTTAATCTTTGCTATTTAATCCTTGTTATAGTAGTACCCCACTCCGCGCTTGGTCATTATGCGCTCAGGCGCGGCGGGATTGTCCTCCACCTTTTCGCGGAGACGGCGCACAGTCACGTCCACTGTCCGCACATCTCCAAAATACTCGTATCCCCAGACCTTTTCCAGCAGCATTTCGCGGGAAAAAATGCGTCCCGGCTGACTGGCCAGGAATTTGAGCAGCTCAAATTCACGAAGCGTGAGTTCCACAGGAACGCCGTTCTTTTTCACCTCGTACAGTCCGGTGTTTATTTCAAGGGAATCTATGCTTATTATCCTCGCGTCGGAGGGTTCGGCCCCGCGGCGGAGGTTGGCCTTTACCCGGGCCATCAATTCGCGTATGGAGAAGGGCTTTGTGATATAGTCGTCGGCTCCGGATTCCAGGCCAAAGACCTTATCTATCTCCTCCTCCCTGGCGGTGAGCATGAGAATGGGTACGTCCCTGTCCGCCTCTCTAATTTTGCGGCAGACCTCAAAGCCGTCCATCTTGGGCAGCATAACGTCAAGCAATATCAGATCCGGCTTCTTCGTTGTGGCCAGTTCAAGCCCCGTCCGTCCGTCATAGGCGGCCATAGTCTTGTAGCCCGCCTTGGCCAGATTGAACTTTAGCATATCCACGATAGGAGCCTCGTCGTCAACAATGAGTATCGTTTTTTCCATTTTCGTATTCCTCCCTGTCGCTGAAGCTTTTTTCACAGCTCCAGAACTGTATAAACGCCCTTGCGGCGTTATTGGCGCGATAATTTTCTTTAAAAGAGTACCGTTTTGACGCCGAAACGGCCCCATCAAATCCAAGGGCGTCGTAACAAGAACAAGTCCGCGCTGAAATTTATTACTCGTTACTCATTACTAACTTCTCGCTGCCGATCCCCGATTTGCTTTCATCATAAATTTTGTCGCCGCCGTCGCCGTCCAGCTCCTCCTGGGCAACGGCCAGCATCAGCTTAATGCGGTTTTCCTGATTTACCCTTGTGGCGCCTGGGTCATAGTCTATGGGTACGATGTTGGCGCTGGGAGCGATGCCCTTTATCTTGTGGATCATGCCCTTGCCCACAATGTGATTGGGCAGGCAGCCGAAGGGCTGGGCGCAGATGACGTTAGAATAGCCCAGCTCCACCAGCTCCATTATTTCCGCCGTCAGGAGCCAGCCCTCCCCCATTTTGCAGCCGGTGCCTATCACGCCGTCGGCCTTGCTCTTAAGGTGTTTGAAGGAGGAAGGCGGGGTAAAATCGCTGTTTTGCTTCACCGCCTCTATCATCTCGTCCTTCAAAGACGAAAGATAGCTTTCCGCCAGACGGTAGCCGTCCTTGAGAAGGGCGTTGCCGCCGTAAATATTTATTGTGTCGATGGGCGTGTCCGTACAATAGAGGGCAAAGTCGATAAGCCCGCCCAGCATTACCTCGCAGCCCTGCTCATAAAGGAAGTCTTCCAGATTATTATTTCCAAGAGGCGCGTATTTTACGTATATTTCTCCCACTATGCCGACCTTAATTTTCTTTTCTTTCTTCATGGGTATACGGGCGAAGCTGTCCACGATGGCCTTGAGGGCGGCCCGGCGTTCCCTGGCGGACAAGCCCTTATTTTCCCGGAAGGTGCGGCCCAGCCTTTCCACCCACATTTCCACGCAGGCGGCGCTGTCGCCCCGGTTTATTTCATAAGGCTTGACCTGATTGTCCAGCAGCATCAGCAGATCGCCGTAGACCACCGCCGCCAGAAGCTGGCGGATAAAGGGGACGGTGAGCTTAAAGCCCGGCGACTTTTCCAGTCCGCTGAAATTAAGGGATATAATGGGAATGAAGCCCCAATCCATGGCCGTGAGAGCCTTACGCAGCAGAGATATGTAGTTGGAAGCCCGGCAGCCCCCGCCGGTCTGAGGCAGGAGCAGCGCCACCTTGTGAATGTCGTATTTGCCGCTCTTTAAAGCGTCTATCATTTGACCGATCACCAGAAGCGCCGGATAACAGGTGTCGTTGTGGACGTGCTTCAATCCCTCGTCCACCACGCCCTGGCCTGTGTTATACAGTATTTCGGCGTTATAGCCGTAGTTGTGCATTATCTCTTTTATTATCTTAAAGTGTATGTGACACATATCGGGAATGAGGATGGTGTAGCCCGCATCCTTCATTTCTTTCGTGAACAGGGTTCTTTCCATAGGCGCCTCCTGTAAGGAACTTTCGAGAGTTGGAAATTGGGACGGGAAATGAAGTACTGGAAAATATTTTCAAGCCAAGTCACTATCCGGCTCAGGGCGGCCCGTCTCAAAGCCGCCGCATTTCCCGTTGCCCCTGTCACCGCAGGGCGGCGAACAGGCTCCTCAGCCGTATCTTGACCGTGCCGAGGTTGGTTATCTCGTCGATCTTTATCTGGGTGTATATCTTGCCTTTTTCCTCGGTGATGCGGCGAACCTCGTCGCCGGTTATGGCGTCAACTCCGCAGCCAAAGGACACAAGCTGTACCACGTTCACATCGTTGCCCTGCTCCGCCGCCCACTTGGCGGCGGCGTAAAGCCTGGCGTGGTAGGTCCACTGGTTAAGGACGTGAGTTTCAAAGGGTTCCACAAGGGGGCTGACGCTGTCCTCGGTTATGACGGCGGCCCCAAGGTCGCATATAAGCTTGTCGATGCCGTGACTGACCTCCGGGTCAAGGTGATAGGGTCGGCCGCAGAGAACTATTACGGGCATCTTCCGCTCCCGTGCCAGTTTCAAAAACTCTTGCCCCTTGGCGGCGATGCGGCCCATGTGGGCGCGGTACTCGGCGTAGGCCGCGTCCGCAGCCCGGCGCACCTCTTTAAGGCTAAAGTCCCCGAACTCCCGGAGAAGTATCTTATGTACGGACTTTACGAAATCTCTGGGCCGGTGAAGGCCGACATAGTCATAGATGAACCTGGTTTTGCCCATATTGGTGACGTTGGCCCGAATGACCTCGGGATAGTAGGCCACCACGGGACAGTTGTAGTGATTGCTGGACAGTCCCTCATCAAAATTATATGACATACAGGGGTAAAATATAGCGTCCACTCCCATATTCAAAAGAGCGTCGATGTGGCCGTGTACCAGCTTTGCCGGGAAGCACACCGTATCCGAGGGGATAGTGTGCTGACCGGACAGGTACAGGCTCCTGTCGCTGGAGGGCGACGGGACGACCTTAAAGCCCAGATTGGTGAAAAATGTGTGCCAAAATGGGTACAGCTCCCACATATTGAGACCCATGGGTATGCCTATAGTTCCCCTTGATCCGTCCTTCGGCCCATAGGCCGCGAGGAGCGAGCGGTTGTACTCAAAGAGATCAAGCTTTTCCCCACTGTTCTTAGTTTTCAAGGGCTTTTCGCAGCGGTTGCCGGCGATGAACCGCCGTCCGCCGCCAAAGCTGTTTACGGTCAGACGGCAGTGGTTCGTACAGCCGTTGCAGGTAACCGAACTGATCTCGTGCTTAAAGTCCCAGAGGCCCTCGGGAGTGATGGTCGTCGAAGTCTCGGGCGCGTTGGCCTTCGCGTAAAGGGCCGCCCCGTAAGCGCCCATAAGACCGGCGATGTTTGGCCGGACAACCTCTCTGCCCAGCTCCATTTCAAAGGCCCGCAGCACAGCGTCGTTCAGGAAGGTGCCTCCCTGAACCACGATGTTTTTGCCAAGGCTGTCCGCGTTGACGGCGCGTATGACCTTGTATATGGCGTTTTTGACCACGCTGATGCTGAGTCCGGCGGAGATATTCTCTATGCCGGCCCCATCCTTTTGAGCCTGCTTGACCGAGGAATTCATAAACACCGTACAGCGGGAACCCAAGTCCACCGGCTTATCCGCCATGATCCCCTTTTGGGCAAATTCGCTTATGCTGTAGCCCAAAGCTCCCGCAAAGGTCTGCAAAAATGAGCCGCAGCCCGAGGAGCAGGCTTCGTTGAGGAAGATATTGTCGATGGCTCCGCCCCGTATCTTAAAGCATTTTATGTCCTGGCCGCCGATGTCGATGATGAAGTCCACATCGGGGTCAAACTTTTTCGCGGCGGTAAAATGAGCCATAGTCTCCACAAGCCCCATGTCAAAGCCAAAGGCGTTTTTGGTTATCTCCTCACCATAACCGGTGGAGGCGGAGGCCCTTATCTTTACCCTCGGGTATTTCTCGTGAAATTTCATCAGAAAGTCCCTGAGCAGCGGAATGGGGTTTCCGCTGTTTGGCATATAGTCGGCGTGGATTATGTCCCCGTTTTCGTCCAGCACCACGGCCTTGAGCGTGGTGCTGCCCGCGTCCACACCAAGGTACGCCTCCTTGGGGTCGGGATTGTCGGTCATCGGAATTGCCGCCGCGCCATGGCGGGCGCGAAAGACCTCGTACTCAGCCTCGTCCCTAAACAGCGGCGGACAGCTGCGATATTCTCCGGTGGAGGAGTGTTTTTTCACGTTTTCTACGGTCGCGGCCAGATCGACGGCCTTGACCGTAGGCGACAGGGCCGCGCCCATCGCCACAAAATACAGGGAGTTCTCGGGGCAGATCCCCTCAAGCCCAAGCTGCCTGTCAAAGGCGGCTCTCAGCTGATCCATGAAGGTCAGCGGCCCGCCCAGATATACCACCGTGCCTCCGATTTCCCGCCCTTGGGCCAGACCGGCGATGGTCTGATTGACCACGGCGGCAAAAATACTGGCGGAGATATCCTCCTTTTTTGCCCCCTGGTTAAGCAGAGGCTGAACGTCGCTCTTGGCGAAAACTCCGCAGCGAGAGGCAATAGTGTATATTTTTTCGTATTTTTTGGCGTATTCGTTCATGTCTGAGGGACTTAGGGCGAGAAGGGTGGCCATCTGGTCTATAAAGGCCCCTGTTCCCCCGGCGCAGCTGCCGTTCATGCGAACCTCCAGCCCGCCCTTGAGGAAAAGGATCTTGGCGTCCTCGCCCCCAAGCTCGATGACGGCGTCGGCCTCCGGCACAGCCCTCTTTACCGCAATGCGGGTGGCATAGACCTCCTGCACGAAGGAGAGGCCGACGCGCTCGGCCATTCCCATGCCCGCGCTGCCCGAAACAGCCAGCCCCATTTCCCTGTCTCCCGGGAACATATCGCGCACCCGCTCCAACAGCTCTGCGGTCTTTTCAACTATCATGCTGTAGTGGCGGTTATACTCCTTGTAAACTATTCTGTCGCTCTCGTCCAGCACAACGCACTTGAGAGTTGTGCTGCCGACGTCAACGCCGATTTTAAGCATCTTATCACCTTATGCCTTTTATTGGGAATAAAAGCCATAAAAACACTGTTCTTTTCCTGACTTATATCACCCTGAAACATTATATATCACTTTGCATTATATCACAATTTTCGAGTTTAGTCAATGGAAAATGTCAACTTTATTTTTGTCCCAGGATTTGTTACCAAATTGTAAATTATAGTTTAAAATACAGTTACAATTAAAAAAAGCTCTTCCATTTTCCAACAAATTGTGTTATACTTAACATATATAATACTACAGGTTGTAGTTGCAGCCTGAAATAACTTTGTTTTAAGGAGAGAAGGAATATGATCAAAAAGCTGATCGCCGCTGTTTTTGCCGTCACGGTACTGGCATTGCCAGTCTGCGCCTTGGCAGAAGACAGCTCGGTTTCAACCCCCAACATCTCTGTGACTACCACTACCGGCAGCGCCACCTTTACCCTCAGAAGCGATTCTAAGGGCGCAAAAATTTACTACACTACCAACGGCAGCGACCCCACCACCTCCAGCAAGAAATATTCCAGCTCGGTGAAGGTCACCTCCTCCTGTGAGGTAAGAGCCGTGGCTTACGACGGCGGGGAATACAGTCCCGTCGGCTACTACACCGTTACCGTGACTAAGGCCCGGGCCGCCACGCCCACCTTTAAGTCCACCAACGTTGACGGGGGCAAAAAGGTGACTATCACCTCCTCCGGCTCCACCATATATTACACGACAGACGGCTCCACTCCCACCACCTCGGACAAGAGATACTCCAGCAGCGGCATCGTGGTAAGTGAGAGCTGCTACATAAAAGCCATAGCCGTTCGCAGCAGCTACCAGAACAGCCCTGTGGCCGTGGCCTATGTGGACATTCCCCAGTTTACCGGCAAGCCCGACGCCCGCACTACCGTTTCAGGCAGCACCACAACCGTGAAGCTCAGCGGGCCTTCCAGTAACTGCACCTACTATTACACCACCGACGGCTCCGATCCTGTGGCCAAGGCCTCCGGCAGCTGTAAGAAGTACACTTCCAGCGGCATCAGGATAACTAAGGCCTGCACCCTTAAGCTCATAGTTTGCAAGCCCGGCTACGCTCCCAGCAGGGTCTACACCGCCGAGATCAACGGCCCCACCTGCGCCGAGGTCACCGCCACCCAGACCGCTGTTGACGGCGGTATAAAGGTCACTCTCCGGTCTGCCACCAGCGGAGCAACGATCTACTATACCATTGACGGCGGCACTCCCACGATCGACGACTACAAGTATACCAGCAGCGGCATAATCATAGATCAGCCCGGCACCACCTACATCCGCGCTATCGCTGTTAAGAGCGGCTATGAGGATAGCGAACCGGCCCGGTTCCCCATTACCATGACTCTGGTGACGTCTTATAACAGTACCACCAATAAAAAGGTAAAGCTCACCGGCACCTCCGGCTCTTACATTTACTATACTACCGATGGCGACGATCCCACAACTAAAGACAAAAAGGTCAGCTCCGGCAGTTCTATAACCATTCCCAACAACTGCGTGCTTAAGATCATGGCCGCTAAGAAGGGCTATGCTCCCAGCGAGGTCGAGACCTACACCCTCAGTTACAACAGCAAGGTCGCTACTCCCACCGCCAGCGACACTAAATACACCGACTACACCCGCGTCACTCTCCGCACCAGCACCAGCGGCGCAACGATCTTCTACACGCTGGACGGCTCCGATCCCAGAACCTACGGCACGGTATACCGTTCCTCCATTCAGGTAGAATACAGCTGCATCCTTCGGGCCGTGGCGGTAAAGGACGGTTATGACGACAGCGATATACTGGTGCATAATGTGACCGTCAAGGGCAACGGCGACGGCGTCATAGTACTGGGCGGCTACGGAGAGGACGTAAAGCCCCTCAATGACAGCGTGGAGCCTACCGGAATAAACGGCATGACCTCTCAGCTCAACGAGAACGATTCTCCCGACTTTTCCGACGCTGACTTCCCCGAGGTAGACGGAACCGAAACCACTGTTTGGAACGATACTCCCGCCGTCGGCAAAGAAGATGTGCCTGTCGGAGTTATCGACCTCTCCTGACGGACGGTAAAATAGAACAGGCATCATACAGGCATCATAATTATAACCCTCTAAATCAGGGGAATAGCTCGAAAGGGAGTTCCCTTTCGATATAAAGTATGAAATCCCGGGGCGTGTACCCGGGATTTCATACTTTAATCGGGATATTTCGGTTCTATACTATAAATAGTGGTGTCCCAAAAACCGTCTCTCAAAAAAGCAAAAAAGAGAGAGCATATTTGGAAAAAATCCTGTATAATGAATTTACCCCTAAATCCAGACAGGAGGAAACAAATATGCTCTCTAACAATAATTATACAACACAAATTCTCGATTTTCAAGGGGTAATAGTAAGAAATATTGAAACCGCCGAAAACAGGTTGACGGTTCATATAGAAATGCCCGTAACAGAACACATCTGCCCGGCCTGCGGCTGCAAGACTTCCCGTGTCCACGACTACCGCGTCCGTCACATAAAGGATCTGTCAGTCGCCGGACGCAGCCTCACTCTGGCCTATCGTCGCCGCAGATATCGCTGCACCGGCTGCGGCAAGTGCTTCCCCGAGAAAAACACCTTTGTCGCCCGCCGCCGACAAATGACGCTGCGCTTTATCTCTAAGATTATTGAGGCTTTGAGCAACGAACGTTCCTTCTCCTCCGTGGCAAGGGATAATAGTATTTCAATTTCCTCTGTTATCAGGATATTCGACGCGGTGGAAATGCCCCATCCCACCGGACTTCCGGAGGTTTTCGCCATAGATGAATTCAAAGGCAATACCGGCACTCATAAGTACCAGTGCATACTTACCGATCCGGCGCATGGACGGGTATTGGATATTCTGCCGGACAGAAATAACAGCCACCTAATCGAGTATTTGAGAGGATATGGCAAGGAAAAACGGGATAAGGTAAAGTTTTTTGTGTCAGATATGTGGAGACCTTATGCCGATTTGGCTGATACTTATTTCAAAAACGCCGCACAGATTGTGGACAAATATCACTTTGTCCGACAGTGCGTATGGGCATTTGAGGCGGTTAGGAAGAGGGAGCAAAAGCGGCTGGGGGGAAAGTACAGGAAGCTGTTAAAACACTCTAAGAGGCTGCTCACAAAGCGAGGGAGGAAACTTACGAAATACGAGCGGGAACTTGTGGAGGCAATGCTGTATCTCTCCCACGAGCTTCGTCAGGCGTATCATCTAAAGGAGCGGTTTTATGAAGTTCTGGATGCAAAAGAGCCGGAAAGTTCAGCCAAACTCATGGGCGCTTGGATACTTGAGGCGCAAAACAGTGGGCTAATTGAGTACGAAAACTGTGGAAACACGTTTATCGCTTGGGGAAAAGGTATACTGAATTCCTTTAAATATGGGTACACAAACGGCTTTACGGAAGGGTGCAACAACAAAATCAAGGTCTTGAAACGCAATGCTTATGGCTACAGGAACTTCAAGAGATTTCGAAATCGAATATTATTTATGTTTTATTGGCAAGATAGCAAACAAGGCGTGGCATAATCCATATGAAAAACAGGCCTCGGCTTGAGCCGAAACCTGTTTCGTAAATTCTTTGCAGGATTTTACACCACTATTCTTGACATAGAGCCGATATTTCGTAAGCGAAAGCGCCCGATGCGGAGAGGTTTTCTCAAAGGGGAACCGTTCGGGTTCCCCTTTGAAGAGCGTTGATAAAGGTCAGCGCTCTGGAATAACCGTGGAAGCCACGGTTATTCCTTTTATGAGGACCTCTTACAGGCTTTTTCTCAGATGCTCTATTGCGCTCTTTTCAATGCGGCTGACCTGGGCCTGGCTTATTCCTATCTCGCCCGCCACCTCGGTCTGAGTCCTACCCTTGAAAAACCTTAGATCAATGATTGTATGCTCCTTCTTTGGCAGCTTATTCAGCGCCTCTCTCAGCGATATCTGCTCTATCCACACTTCGTCCAGGTTTTTATCGTCGCTGACCTGATCCATGACAAAAACCGTGTCTCCCCCATCGTGATAAACCGGCTCAAACAGAGATATAGGCTCCTGTACCGCGTCCAAAGCCATCACAACATCGGTTTTTGGCAGATCCAGCTCTTTGGCTATTTCATCTATGGTCGGCTCCCGCTGGGTACGGTTTATGAGTTTTTCCTTGACGCACAGGGCTTTATAGGCTATATCCCGGAGCGAGCGGCTGACCCGTACGGAATTGTTGTCCCTCAGATAACGGCGTATCTCGCCGATTATCATAGGCACGGCGTAGGTGGAAAACTGTACGTTCTGGCTCAGGTCAAAATTGTCGATAGCCTTGATAAGTCCCACGCAGCCCACCTGAAACAAATCGTCCACATATTCGCCGCGGTTATTGAAGCGACCGATAATGCTAAGCACCAGCCGCAGATTTCCCTTAATGAACTTGTCACGGGCCGTCCGATCGCCAGCCTTTATTTTGGGAAAAAGCTCCTTTTTTTCTTCCGCTGTCAGCGTCGGCAGCTTTGATGTATTGACTCCGCATATCTCAACCTTGCTTGTCATCAAAACATATACCCCCTTGCTGACATTATTATGCACAGCGGGAAGCGGCTTTATACGGGACAAAAGCAAGACTACCTGTGTGAGGGGCTGTAAAAAATGGCGCAGATCGTCCAAGGGCGTTTAAGGTAAATTATAGCATTATGTAAGCAGTCAATTAAATAACGTATTAATGTAGAAAATTCGCCCTTACGAGCGAATTTTCTCATTTTATGCCCTTGGACTACGAACGAAAATCACCGCTCGGCGGCGTCGGAGCAAAGCCTGTCTTTGCTCCGACGCTTTTTTCTTTCGAAAAAATGTCGTCGCGCGAAGGCTTGCTCCTCCTTTTCGCAAAAGGTCACGTTCGCGTCGCCTGCTTCGGGCCTAAAACGGCCCTCGCTGCGGCTTTGGCTCACTAACAACCTTTTGCGAGTTTTATGTGCCAACGCCCCACAAACAACGAAGTTGTTTGTGGGGAAAAGGAGGAACAGCGGCGCGAGCCATTGTTCTGATTTTGAAGAAATCAGAACAAGCGATGCAACGCTTGTTTCGATGCCGTTCTGCACGATTTTTTGGACAGCCCCCGTGCCTCCAGGTTACATAGCGAATTTATTGGCAGACTGAAGCGCCTGTGTCAAATGACACAGGCGCTTACCTGATTTAAGTATCGGATCATTCGGCGGCGTGGCCGTAAAGATTGAGCTTAAACATACGGCTTTCATCCTCGGGATCCTTGCACTCGATAGTGGCCTTGCTGAGCTTACCGCCCTCAACGATCTTCATTATACCGATCACACGGCAGAAAGCGGACTGGAGATTGATGGAATCTCCCTCGGGAGTGGTCATTATGACCTCGCCCTTGCAGTTGTTGAGCTCCTTCACAAAAGCTGCCACGTCAAGATCGTGGATTTCAAATTTTGCCACTTTGAAAACCTCCTCGTCTTTATTTAGGCATCGTTCTGCCTACACTTTATCTTACACTAAAATTGTAAAAAAGTCAAGCCTTGTTACAGTATTGTTATAAAATTATAATGTAGGAAAAAATCTGAATTTGACGGACTTTGCCAAATTTTAACTTAGCAGCTGAAGCTCTGCTCGGTGCGGTTGATTATTTCGTCCTGAAGGGCCTTGCTCAGGTTACGGAAATGATCGCTGTAGCCCGCGACCCGAACGATAAGATCCTTGTACTCCTCGGGATGAGCCTGAGCGTCGAGCAGAGTTGCCCGGTCGATAACGTTGAACTGGATGTGATGGCCGTCCATTGCAAAGTAGGAACGGATCAGAGCCGCCATATTTTCCAGGCCCTCCTGGCCCTCAACGACCTTGGGGGTGAACTTCTGGTTGAGAAGGGTGCCGCCGGTCTTGAGATGATCCATCTTAGCGCAGGAGTTGATAACGGCTGTGGGACCCTTTCTGTCGGCTCCCTTTTCGGGAGAAATGCCCTCAGATACAGGCTTGCCAGCCAGACGGCCGTTGGGCAGAGCGCCGCAAACCTCGCCAAAATATACGTGGCAGGTCGTGGGCAGCATATCTATACGGTAGACGCCTCCCTTTACAGTGGGACGGCCGGTGACGGCGGCGTAATAGGCATTAAACACGTCCTGCATGATGGCGTCGGCGTAATCGTCGTCATTACCGTACTTGGGAGAATGATTGGCCACCTTGTTATAAATATCCTCATAGCCTTCAAAGTTGGCGTCAATAGCCGCCTTAAGCTGATCCATGGTAAAGTTATGATTATCAAAAACGTTGTACTTTATCGCGCTGAGGCTGTCGGTTATGGTGCCTATGCCAACGCCTTGAATGTAGTTGGTGTTATATCTGGCGCCGCCGCAGTTGTAGTCGGTGGCCTTTTCGATGCAGTCATCCATAATTACGCTGAGGAAAGGCACGGGCATATACTCGGAATAGATCTTTTCAATTATATTGTTGCCCCTGATCTTGATGTCGATGAAATAGTTCATCTGCTTTTCAAAGGCAGCCCAAAGCTCATCATAGCTCTTATAGTCCCCGGCATAGCCAGTGGCCAGTCCGATCTGCTTGCCGGTGTATTTGTCATAGCCGTTGTTAAGGGTTATCTCCAGCACCTTTGGAGTGTTGAAGTAGCCGGTGAGTACGTAGCTCTCCTTGCCCAGACAGCCAGTCTCAACACAGCCGGTTGCGCTGCCGCAGCGGGCGTCCTCAATGGACTTTCCGGCATTGAGCAGCTCCTGAATAATCGCCTCGGTGTTATAAAAGGCGGGCTGGCCCCAGCCCTTACGGCTAATCTCACAGGCGCGGAGGAGAAATTCCTTGGGGGTCTTTTTAGATATCTGCACGTTGCTGGAGGGCTGGAGGAGCTTCATTTCATCCATGGTGTCAAGAATGATATAGCTCACGGGGTTCACGCCGTCCTTGCCGTCGGGAGTGATGCCGCCGGTGTTAAGGTTTGCGAAATCCGTATAGGTGCCGCTCTCCTTAAGCGTTATTCCCACCTTGGGAGGCGCGGGCTGATTGTTGAACTTTATCCACAGGCACTCCATGAGTTCACGGGCCTTGTCATAGTTCATGACGCCGTCCTCCACATCCTTTTTATAGAAAGGATAGGTATGCTGGTCAAGACGCCCGGGCGTGAAAGCGTCCCACGGATTGACTTCGCTGGTAACGCCGATATGCACGAACCAGTACATCTGTAAGGCCTGATGGAAAGTTCTGGGAGCGAACTCAGGCACAACGGCGCAGTTTTCGCTAATGAGGGTCAGATCGGCCTTTTTCTGGGGATCTGTCTCCTTTGCAGCCAACTCGGCGGCATAGGCGCTGTAACGGCGGCCATAGATTATGATGGCGTCGCAGGCTATGTCCATAGCCTCCAGCTCCGCCTTCTTGTCATAGGCTCTGAGGTCATTGGTAAAGTCCAATTCCGCCATTTTTCTGGCGATATCCTTTTTGTAGTCGCTGAATCCCTTGTGGTAGAACCCGTTGCCGCCGCCGGTATGGCCGGGGCCTCGCTGCTCCATAAATTCAGTGAACATACCCGCAGCGTAGCAATCCTTCCACTGTTGGTCGGTAGACCTCATTATCTTTTCGCGGATGCTCCGATGCTCCCAATAGGGGATTATCTCCTGGGCGTGTACGCGCCGAGTCTCCTCGTCAACCGTAAAGTTTATAAGCTCCCGGTCGTTCATGACCTGAAGATCCTCGAGGGTGTGGCAGCAAAGCTCGGGGAAGGTAGGTGCGCACTGGGGGCCGGTACCCTTCTCCCCTACTATAAGCTCGCCGTCGTTTATGCAAAGGCTGCGGTTTTCCATATAGGTTTTAAAGGCCAGCGCCCGCAGAACGGGGATATCAACGCTGCCCTCGTATTTTTTATAAGCCTGAGTGAACCAGTAGGCCCGCTCGGTGGAAATGTGAGGCTGAGTT
>CANQKL010000002.1 GCA_947624455.1 uncultured Clostridia bacterium | reverse complement strand
TACCGGCTTTACCGATCTGGACGCCGACGATACTTATAAATGGGCCCGCCCCTATATCAGCGTGGCAAAGGCCCTTGGCCTGATGAACGGCTACGCCGACGGCACTTTCGGCGCAGGAGACCCTGTCACCTATGAGCAGGTAGTAGCCGTGCTTATGCGTATGCACAACTGGGGTACTGTCTGCCAGCTTGAGTACGAGGCCGATCCCAACTCCGGATGGTCCGCCCCGTACCTGAAGTATGCCGACCGCGAGGGCCTTACCAAGAACGCCTTTGCGGGCCGCTCCAATCCCGCCCAGGCCACTACCCGAGGCACAGTAGCCATACTGGCCAACAACTCCCGCACCCTTGTGGATATGCGCGCGGTGACCGACCGGGTGACCGGCGAGGTGAGCTGGCAGCGTGATAGCGGCAGCTCCAGCGGCAACTCCGGCTCCAGCGGCAACTCCGGCTCCAACAAAAAGGAGGACACCGACGTTATCACCGGTACCGTTACCGCCACCTATCTCGCTTACCTTGAGGAGCCTCGCTATGAGCTTAGCAGCAACGAGATCATGGTGGACGACGACGTTTATACCCTCAGCGACGACGCTCTTTCCAAGGTCGATATCTACGACCTGCTGGGCATGAAGGTCAGGATGACCCACGATGACGGCGACGACGAGTACATCGTCGGCATCAGCGCCACAGATTACAGCTCTACCGACATTTATTCCGGATATGTGGGAGATAAGAGCAAATTCCTGATTGGCATTGAAAACGGCAAGATCGAGTACGCCACTGATCCCGATACCTTTAGAACCTCCACGATTTCCCCCAAAGGCGTCGTAATATACAACGGCAAGGTAATGGAGGACTTCGACATCGACGATCTTGGGGATCCCGACAGCCCCTATTACTTTGAGAACGGCGTTATCAGTATTTGCCAGAGCGGCAAGTACGACTTTATCAAGGTATCTAACTACGACACCTATGTTGCCAACGGCACTACCACCCGCAGCAACATGGAATATATCACCCTTAAGTACAATTACCCCGAGGATATCAACGTCAACGGCGACAACAGGATCCCGATGCCCAACAAGAACGACGCCGATTACTTCGTGTTCCGCCGCGGCTCCACGGATCTCTCCGGCAAGGACAGCAACAAGAGCGACATAAAGCTCTATGACGTTGTCAGCATACTTCGTTCGCCTGAGGACGCCGAGGGCGCGAGCATCATGATGGTAGACGTTACGAGAAAGAGCTACACCTCTCAGCGCATTGCCTCCATCAACTCCGAGGACGAGTATATGTACATGATAGGCGGCCGTTACTATCAGTTCAACTCCGCTCTCAGAAACTTCGCCTTGGACGGCAGCAATGACATTCCCGAGCTGCAGCGCGGCATGAACGTCAACATCTATGTTGACAATATAGGCCAGATTGCCGCCGTTACCACCTCCGCCACCGGCGACAGCGAAGGCTCCTTCGCTTACGGCTACCTGGTCGAGGCTCTCCAGGGTGACGAGGACAGCGGATACGATCTCCAGCTCTACATTGTGGACGTAAACAGCAGCTCCGTCAAGGACACCGTTTACGGCGCGGCTGATAAGATCCAGATAGACGATAAGAAATATAACGACGACGATAACGACATCCTTGACATTCTTGAGGACAGCGCGCGTATCGCCAACGAATCCTACCTGAACACCAGCGCTGGCGACGAGCTGCAAAACGCCACTTACGCTCAGCCCATCAGATTCAAGACCAACAGCAAGAAGCTTGTAACCGCTATCGACACCTTGGCCGAGTCCAATATCGACGGCAACGACCTGACCCTTTCCGCCCGCATCGACGACGAGGCGGCTGAAGACGGTCTGCGTCCCTACAGCCGGTCCAGCGGCTTCCCATATATCACCGGTGACGGCGACGAGGATCACTTCAATATCAGCTCCGCCACCAAGATAATGTTTGTTCCTGACAACAGAGCCCAGGGCAGCAAGTACGAGAGGCGCACGACCTCCTCCTTCACCGCTGGCAACAGCTACTATGTGGAGGCCTTCAACGTTGGCACTACCGCCACTAAGAGAGCCGACTTTGTACTGGTTTACAAGCAGGACGACTCCATGGTATTCAATTACAAGTCGCCCTTCATGATAGTTGACAGCTACGGCCAGAACGACAACGGCGACGACACCGTTACCGGCTATGTATTTAACAAGAACGGCGACGCCAGCGTTTCCACCAGCCCCAACACCACTCTTGTACTCAACTACAGCAAGATGGACACCGCGGCCAGGAACGCCTATAACAAGCTGGGTAAGGGCGATATCATCCGTTACCTGGTTTCCGAAGGCAAGATCTCCGATATGGAGCTGTGGCTCGATGCTTCCGATCCTGTTCAGGATGAGCCTGCGAGCAGCGTTTCCGAGGCTGTAAGAGACCGCAACCGTATCCTGGCTATCAGGAGCAGCTCACCCACTCCCGCGGATACCGACGTTTATAACGCGGCGTTCCGTCTGGCTTACGGTACTGTGCTGCGCATTGAGCCGGATATCAAGAGCGTGACCGTTTCGCCCACCCTTGTGGAGGACGACGTTGAAATGGCCGACAGCGGCACCGGCGTGGTAGCTCACCTCTATGGCAGCAACACAAAGGTATTCGTATACAACGGACGCAACGGCGCCGAGTATCTCAGCGATGCGGACGCGATAGAAGAGCTTCAGGCTTACGAGGACGGCAGCGACGGCAGCGTTGTAGTGACCTACACCTCCGGCGACAGCACGAATTCGGCCGGCTACTTCAAGATGGTTTATATCATCCACTAAAAAATATCCGGCAGGGAGAGGGACTCCGCGTCCCTTTCCCGACCGGCGGAAGTATAAAATCCCGGGGCGCACCCGGGATTTTATGCCTTATAATGGTATTCGGTGAAAAACCGCCGGGAACTTTGGAATAATGCTGACAGAGGAGGAAGCGTATGAGAAAAACACCTGACATCCAACAACTGGAAAAGCGGATGGACTTCCGCTTCAAAAATCACCAGCTTCTGCGGACAGCTCTGACCCACACCTCCTACGCCCACCAGTTCGGGGTGGAGAGCTATGAACGGTTAGAGTTCTTGGGCGATGCTATACTTGGCTTTATCATCGCCCAAGAGCTTTATCTGGACAAAAAATTTCCCGAGGGTATGTCTACCCGCATTAGGGCGGCCCTGGTCTGCGAGGACACGCTGGCCCAGCTCGCCGGGGAAATAGGCATCGACGAGTTCGCCTTGCTGGGTACCGGCGCGGAGAACTGCGGCGAGCGGCACCGCAAGTCGATACTGGCGGATATGTTCGAGGCCCATGTGGCCGCTCTGTACCTGGAAGCTGGAATGGAGCGGACTCGGAGCTATGTGCTGGGCGTGTACGGCGACAGGATAAAAAATATCATAACCGAGGGACATTTTATCGACAGCGACTACAAGAGCCGGCTCCAGGAAAGGCTCCAGAGCAAGGGCCGCAACGTGACCTATGAGGTCGTCAGCGAGGAAGGCCCCATCCACGACTGCGTTTTTACCGTGGCGGCGGTCATCGACGGCCGCGCCATAGGCGAGGGAGTGTCCAACAGCAAGAAAAAGGCCCAGCAGCTTGCGGCCCACGCCGCGCTGGAAAGGATAGCCGCCGTGGAGAAAAGCCGGATGGAACGGGGGCTTCCCACTGACAACGATTCCATTCTGCGGGAGCTTTGCGGGGAGGAACGGCGGTGAACATCCCCATCTTTGTACCCCATGTGGGCTGCCCAAACGACTGCGCCTTTTGTAATCAGCGGTCGATAACGGGCGTTACCGAGGCCCCCGCCCCCGAATCCGTGGGCCTCATAGCCGACGAGTATCTTTCCGGCGGGAGAACCGGCCCCCACACCATCGCCTTCTTCGGCGGCAGCTTCACCGGAATAGAACCCCGTCTCCAGCGCGGATATTTGGCCCAGGCGAAGAAATACCTGGACTCCGGCAGAATATCGGGCATACGCCTTTCCACCAGGCCGGACTACATCGGCCCGGAGCAGCTGGATCTTTTGGAGGAATACGGCGTGACCAACATCGAGCTGGGCGCCCAGTCTATGGACGACGCCGTGCTGGCGGCTTCGGGCCGGGGCCACGATTCCGCCGCCGTACGGCGGGCTTCGGCCCTTGTGCGGGAGAGGGGCTTTACGCTGGGACTCCAGATGATGACGGGACTGCCCCTGGACTCACCGGAAAAGTCCATGGCCACGGCGGAAGAATTTATCGCCCTCGGGGCGGAGGAAACGAGGATATATCCCACCCTCGTGATGGAAAACACCCGCCTGGCCGATATGTACCGGGCCGGGGCCTATTCCCCCCAGACCCTTGAGGAAGCCACGGAGCTTGGGGCGAGGCTTTACGGAAAATTCCGGGCCGCCGGAGTGAAAGTCCTGCGGATCGGCCTCAGCGACAGCGCAGAGCTGAAGGGCGGCTGCGTTGCAGGCCCCTATCACCCGGCCATGGGCGAGGCGGTGGTCAGCCGCTTTGTTCGCGGACAGTTGGAAAAAATGGTAGAAAATGGCAGGCTGGACATAGAGGCTCCAAAAAAATATTTCAGCAAGATACTCGGCCTTAGACGCTGTAACGCCGAATATTTCCTGGGAAATGGCGTCGGGCTTACGCTGACGGAGGGGGAGAGACCCCTGGTAAATGGAAAATATCTTCTCGAATTCTGAGGTGGTACTGTGGAAATTCGTCCTGTGAGGACTGCCGACGCCGCCGCTCTGGCGGAAATTTACGCCCCCTACGTGCTTGAAACGGATGTGACCTTCGACACTGAAAGGCCCACGGCGGAGTGGTTCGAGGAAAAGATACGGGCCATAACCGAATTTTACCCCTTTATAGCGGCCGTGGAGGGGGAGGAGCTTGTCGGATACGCCTACGCCCACGAGTTCCGGCCCCGGGCGGCCTTTGCCTGGTCGGCGGAAACGACGGTCTATGTCCGCCGTGACCGGCGGGGCGGCGGGATCGGTAAAGCCCTGTGCCTCGCCCTGGAGGAGGAGCTGAGGGAGATGGGCGTTTTGAACCTTTACGCCTGCGTGACCGACTCCAACTCCCAAAGCATAGCCTTTCATGAAAAGCTCGGCTACGAGCCGAGGGGCGGCTTTCGGGAGTGCGGCTATAAGCTGGGACGCTGGCTTGGCATAGTCTGGCTGGAAAAGCGCATTGGCCCCCATACCGACCCGCCGGGAGAAGTTAAGGGCGTAAGCTCCAACTGAATGGCCCTTTCGCCCCTTGGACCCTGCCAGGCGGGGCGGCGGAGCCTGCAAAATTTTTTTGATAATTTTTTCAAAACCCCTTGCAAATTTTATACAGTTGTGATAAAATGACATCTAACGGCAATGAAGCGGAGAGTAGGCATTGGCCCGGCGGGCAGAGAATCGGTGTCGGCGGCTGGAAGCACCGTGCGCTGGAAAATGCTGAAGTTCACCGCGGAGCCGCCCTGTTGAACGGGACAGCCTTGACTGTCAGTAGGCGGGGCCGCATGGGCGCGTCAGTTCCCATAAGCAGACCCAGCGTTTGCTTGACGAGTTATAAATCAGGGTGGTACCGCGGAGAAATTCGCCCCTGGTGCGTGAGCGCCGGGGTTTTTTGTTTGTTTATTATTTTTTCACATATTTAACCGAAAGGAAGATCATTGATGAAGGAACAGCTTGAAAAGATCCGTCAGGCGGCGGAGGAGGCGCTGAACGCCGTGGAGAACGGCGAGGCCCTTGAAGCGGTCAGGGTCAAATTTTTGGGCAAAAAGGGTGAGCTTACCGCCGTGCTCAGGGGCATGGGGAACCTCTCTCCCCAGGAGAGGCCCGTCATAGGCCAGCTTGCCAATGAGGCCCGGGCCTATATCGAGGGCAAGATCGAGGAGAAAAAGGCCGCCGTTGCCGCCAGAGAACGGGAGGCGAAGCTGAAAAACGAGGTCATCGACGTCACCATCCCCGGCAGGCGCAAGGCCACCGGTCGGCTCCACCCCCTCAATCAGGTGCTTGACGAGATAACCGCTATCTTCACCGGCATGGGCTTTTCTGTGGCGGAGGGCCCGGATATTGAGACCGATTACTACAACTTCGAGGCCCTGAACATTCCCGCCGACCATCCCGCCCGGGACACTCAGGATACCTTTTATATTAATGACAACATAATCCTCCGCACCCAGACCTCTCCCGTGCAGATAAGGGTCATGGAGCAGACCAAGCCCCCCATACGCATGATAGCCCCCGGACGGGTGTTCCGCAGCGACGCCGTGGACGCCACCCATTCCCCGGTTTTCCACCAGATAGAGGGCCTCGTCATCGACAAGGGCATCACCATGGCCGACCTCAAGGGTACTCTCGAGGCGGTGGTCAAGGGCCTTTACGGCCCCGATGCCAAGATACGTCTGCGGCCCCATCACTTCCCCTTTACCGAACCCTCGGCCGAGGTGGACGTGTCCTGCTTCGCCTGCGGGGGCAAGGGCTGCGGTATGTGCAAGGGCGAGGGCTGGATAGAGATACTGGGCGCGGGCATGGTTCACCCCAAGGTGCTGCGGGTGGGCGGCATAGACCCCGAGGAATACAGCGGCTTCGCCTTCGGCCTCGGCCTTGAGCGCATAGCCATGTTCAAGTACGGCATCGACGACCTGCGGTTGTTCTTCGAGAACGATCTGCGCTTCCTCAAACAGTTTTAAATCAGGTTATGACGAAAGGATTGATATAGATGAAATTACCCCTTAGTTGGCTGAACGACTATTTAAAGCTGGAGGGCGTGGACGTAAAGGAGTACTGCGACGCTATGACCCTCTCCGGCAGCAAGGTGGAGGGCTGGGCCTATGAGGGCAGCGAGACGGAAGGCGTGGTCTTTGGCCGTATCCTCACCAAGACCCGGCACACCAACTCCGACCATATGTGGATAACCACCGTTGACATTGGCTCCGGCGAGCCGGTCCAGATTGTCACCGGCGCTCAGAATATAGAGGTGGGGCAGCTTGTCCCCGTGGCTACCAACGGCGCCAAGCTACCCGGCGGCGTCACCATCAAGAGCGGCAAGCTCCGGGGCGAGGTCAGCAACGGTATGCTCTGCTCCCACTATGAGCTGGGCTTTGAGGACGGAGTCATCCCCGGCAGCGATCCCAACGGCATACTCATATTCCAGCGGGACTATCCCTTGGGCGCCGACGTTATGAAGGCCCTTGGGGAAAAGGAGACCGTGGTCGAATTTGAGATAACTCCCAACCGCCCCGACTGCCTGAGCGTCATTGGTCTGGCCCGGGAGACGGCGGCCACCTTTAACGTACCCTTCGCCGTTCCGCCTGTGGAGGTAAAGGCGCTGGCTGGCGGCGACGTCAACAGCATCGCCAAGGTCACCGTGGAGGCTCCCGACCTCTGCCCCCGCTACGCCTGCCGCCTGGTAAAGGACATCAAGATCGCCCCCTCCCCCGATTGGATGCAGAAGCGGCTCAAGGCCGCCGGAGTTCGGCCCATCAGCAATATCGTTGACATAACGAACTATGTTATGCTGGAGTATGGCCAGCCCATGCACGCTTTCGATCTGGACTTCCTGGAGGGGCATGAGATAATCGTTCGCCGGGCCAAAAACGGCGAGGAGATAATCACCCTCGACGGGCAGTCCCACGTCCTGGACGACTCCATGCTCATGATCTGCGACGGCAAAAAGCCCGTCTGCGTGGCGGGAGTTATGGGCGGCGCCAATTCTGAGATAAAGGACGACACCAAGGCCGTACTCTTCGAGTGCGCAAACTTCCTCAGGGGCAGCGTTCGGGCCACCGCCCGCAAGCTGGGCCTGCGCACCGAATCCTCCTCCCGCTATGAAAAGGGACTTGATCCCAATATGGTCGTGAAGGCCATCAACCGGGCCTGCCAGCTCGTTGAGGAGCTGGGAGCGGGCAAGGTGGTCGGCGGCATGATAGATGTGGATAACACCGACCACTCCAAGGTAGTGATACCCTTCCGGCCCGACTGGATCAGGTCTTTCATAGGCGCGGACATCGACGACGCCTTTATGCTGGACGCTCTCAAGCGGCTGGATATGGAGGTGGACGGCGAAAAAATGACCGTTACTCCACCCACCTACCGCATGGATATCGAGGGCGAGGCCGATGTGGCCGAGGAAGTGGCGCGGCTCTACGGCTATGACAGGATACCCTCTACTCTCATGAGCGGACAGGCCACCAGCGGCGGCCTTACTAAGGCCCAGACCCTGCGCGCGAAGGTGAAGAACACTCTGGTGGGCCAGGGCTATTACGAGATAATGACCTACAGCTTCACCAGCCCCCGCACCCTTGACATGATAAACGCCGGCGACGACCTGCGCGGCTGCATCCGCATCCTCAATCCTCTGGGCGAGGATACCAGCGTTATGCGCACCACCCCCGTCACCGGTATGCTTGAGGTGCTGGCAAGGAACTATAACCACAAAAACAAGAACGCCCGCCTCTTTGAGCTGGCTACCGTATATATCGCCAAGGAGCTGCCTCTGACCCGTCTTCCCAAGGAAAAGGAGATAATCACTCTGGGCGGCTATGGGGATATGGATTTCTATGACATCAAGGGCGCGGTAGAGGAGCTGTTTGACGTTATGGGCGTTACCAACGTCGCCTTCGACGCCGCCGAACCCAACCCCATCTACCACCCGGGCAAGAGCGCGGACATATATATTAATAAGAAGAAAGTCGGAACGGTAGGGGAGGTGCATCCGGACGTCTGCGGCAATTACGGCGTCGGCGAGGCTTTCCTGGCGGAGATAGACCTGGAATACGTACTCAAGTGTTCCGGTAACGACACGGTTTACAAGCCCCTGTCCCGATACCCCGCCGTCACAAGGGATCTGGCTATGCTGGTGGACGACGCGGTAAAGGCCGCCGACATAGACGGAGTTATACGCCGCGCCGCCGGGAACCTTTTGGAGGATATGGAGCTGTTTGACGTGTACAAGGGCAGTCAGATACCCGAGGGCAAAAAGAGCGTCGCTTACAGCGTCACCTTCCGGGCCGACAAGACCCTCAAGGAGGAGGAGGTCAATAAAATTTGGAACAAGGTCCTTCGTAGCCTGGAACACAACCTGGGCGCCGCGCTCAGATAGCACAGGCGGTTCGGCTCCGGCGCCGCGCGGTGTCGGAAATTTATGACCGGAGCCGTCGAAATTTGTGAGATTTTAACGAATCCTGCTTTTGTTAATAAATTACAATAAAAAATGGGCAAGAAACATTATGTTTTCAGCCCATTTTTATTTTATACATAAAAAATTTAAAATTTTTATAAAAAATCTACAAAAAACACTTGCAGTTTTTAGAGTTTTTGTGTATAATAGTAGTATGCAAGCAGTGTGCAAAATTACTAAAAAAGGATGTGGAAAAAATGCGCGTAAGGTTAAAAGCTTTGCTTGCCGTAACGTCCGCGGTCGCTTTGGCGGCGGTCTCCCTTGCGGGTTGTAAACCCACCGGTCAGGGTGGAGCCAATGCGTTGACCACCATCGTCATTGGCACTCACGCTCAGCAGGAGGACGACCCCAACTGGGTGGATGAGATCACCGGCGAGTCCACGATGAACCCGGATTATCTTCGGGCGGCTGAAAAAGCCCTTTCCATCGTGAAGGATAAGCTCAACGTTGAGATCACCTGGTCCCAGTATTCCAGCGACCTTCAGCAGCTTCTGCTTCAGACGGTGCTGGCGGGCGATCCCTACTGCGACCTGGCCGTTCTGTGGAACGGCGTCCAGGGAAACATTATGAACCAGAACATACTCCAGCCTCTGGATCCGTATGTTGACGATGTTTTCTTCGGTGAGGACGATGCGGATAAGGCCTGGATTCCCATAGGAAAGACATTCGGCAGCTATTACCTGATGAACCGTGACCTGCTGTTTGTGAACACATGGCCAATTTGCTACAATATTGATTACATAGAGGCTGTCCCCGCCCTTAAAGAGAACGGACGGACGGTTTATCCCTCCGACCTGTATCTGCGCGGAGAGTGGACCTGGAGCAGGTTCGAGGATTACCTCGCCAAGATAAAAGCCTATTACAACGGCAAAAAGGGGCCTGTCAATTCTTCCAACGACATCGTTCCCTTCAATACGAACTACAGCTACGCGGTGCTTATGGCCATCGCTTCCAACGGTCAGGCCGTTTACGACGGCGCGAACATGAGCTTTGATACCGCCGAGGCTAAGACGGCTATCGAGTATATGGACAGAATGATAAACTCCGGTCTTATCTCCTGCTCCACTGTAAGCGATACCTCTATCGACTCCGGCTGGCTTACCGAGACGGACGCTTTCTGCAACGGCGAGACGGTGTTCACCAACGTGGCCCGCTGGCAGATGGATAACGCGGGCAGCGCTTTGGCTGGCCGGGGCGAGAGCATGGGCATCATCCCCTTCCCCCGTCCTGACAATGTTCCCGCTCCCACTGACGAGGAAATAATGAATAACTCCTCCCAGTACCGGATACTCAGCGCGGCGGCCGACAGCGTGGGCCTGATGAAGGGACACGACGCCGAGCGCAGCAAGCTGGCCCTGGAGGCTTACGCCACCTATAAGAGCGAGTACTACAAGGCTTACGGCGGCGTGGACAGCATAGACGAGTATATGGAAAGGCAGGCCGGACCCGAGGCCCTGTCCTTCGGCGTGGATATCCTCCACCCCGAGACCGGCGACGATATTCTGAAGATATTTGAGCTTATGGGCCGCACTAAGGTAAACGACTATTCCGAGGCTATCGGCGTGTTCTGGACCTGGACCGATATCGCGGGCAAGTCCATCTACGGCTTTGGGGGAATGCCCAAGTACGCTACCGCCGTGGAGGCCAATAAGAATACCGTGTACGAGAAGCTGGACAATATGTCTAAGGCCCTCAGAAAGGGCGAGGTTGTGGACGATATCGCCCCCTCCGCCAGCTCTAAGGAAAATAACTCCTTCATTTTTGAGCGTGATACAAACCCCGCCGACATAAATTGGGCTGATCGGATCAAGGCCAACGACAATGTTGACGGCGATTACGACATCCAGATGGACGGCTCGAAGATCCAGCTCAGAAAGCACGTGGACGAGGGCGCGGTCGACGACGACGGCGAACCCATCCCCCAGGAGGAGTGGCTCGACGGTAAGATGACCGTGGATTATTCCGGCGTTGACTTCAACACCCCCGGCCAGTATACCGACGGTATAGTAGTTACCACTACCGACTATGCCGGAAATAAAAACGAGCAAAAGTTCGAGGCCTTTGTATACGACGATCAAAGCACTGAGCCTCCCACTCTGGTACTCAAGGAAGAACTTCCCAAGATCGGCGTCGGCACCGACACCTCCAGCTACAACTGGGGCGACAACTGCGTCGAGACAGCGGAGGATGTCAACGGCATTAACCTCAAGTCGAGAGTTTCCGCCGTTGTGACCGACCTGGACGTTACCGTTCCCGGAACTTACCCGGTCGAGATCTATGTGGAAGACTTCGCTCACAACGTAACAAGAGTGGCAACGGAACTTACGGTAGAATAATGAACGGAGGGATTTAAAACATGGAGGCAAAAACCAAAAAGCGCCTTATCGTTGTAGGCGTTATCATTGCGGTCATCGCGCTCCTGGTGCTCCTTGCATTCGTGCTCCCCGGTTCAAAGGACACTGTGGCCAACTTTGGCGTGTCCGGTCGGTTTATGGACGAATCGTATCAGTCCTATCTCGAGGACCACAACTATGACTCGTCAAAGGCCGGCCCCGCGACCCCTGTCGAGGTTGACATAGCGAACTTTACGGCGGATCCCGAAGCTGGCGCGGCGCTGGATTCCCAGGGCGTGACCATCGGCGAACGCGGCGACATCACCTGGAATTTTGATGTTGCCCAGGCCGGTTTTTACAACATCAAGTTTAAGTACTACTCCCTGGAGGGCACAAACGCCACTCCTCAGAGAAGCGTACAGATCGACGGCGAGACATTGTTCGACGGTATGAAGCAGATCTCTTTCCAGAGAGCCTGGCTCAATAACGACGGCGAGATCGCCAATTGAGATATATGATCCCGACGACTACGAGTTCTTCTATTCCGATGAGAACTACCGCTCCCTTGAGCCTTACGCCTTCTATTTCAGCGCCGGCCCGCACACGCTGACGCTGGTCGAGGCCAAGGAGCCTGTCAAGATAGCGGGCATCACCCTTTGCCAGGCTGAGGAGCCGCCTACATACGAGGAATATCTGGCCAAGAACCCCGGCCCCTCTTACGCCGGTGAAAATCTGACCGGTCAGGCCGAGCGTACCGACGACGTGGTGACGAAGATAATCAAGTCTTCTCCCTCCATCGGTATGTCCTCTGACTATTCCAGCTCCTACACGGTACCTTACCACCACTGGAACGTTCTGCTGAACACCATGGGCGGCACAAGCTGGCAGACTCCCGGCGACAGCGTCAAGTGGGTAGTGAACGTTCCCGAGGCCGGTTATTATCAGCTTACCTTCCGCGGACGTCAGGCTACCAACCGCGGCGTAAAGAGCTACCGCCGCCTGACCATCAACGGCGTGGTTCCCTTTGAGGAGGCTAAGAAGGTCGGCTTCGACTTCTCCGGCTCCTTCCAGAACTACGTTGTGTCCAATGACAAGGAACCCGCTCTTTTCTATCTGAACGCCGGTGAGAACACCATCGGTCTTGACGTATGCCTGGGCGACTTTGCCAACGCTTACACCAAGATCAGCCAGAGCGTGCAGGATCTTAACAACTTCTATCTGAGAATAGTTAAGATCACCGGTACCGTTCCCGACGCTCATATCGACTACGAGATCGAGGACAAGATCGACGGCTTCAAGTCTACCATGCGCCAGCAGGCTAAGAACCTGAACGCCATTGTTGACGAGATGGTAGAGATAACCGGAGAAAAAGGCTCCAACACCACTAATCTGGAAAAGGTTGCTCAGCAGGCCGAGCGCTTTGCCGAGGACCCCGAAAGAGTAGTTAAGGAAATAAGCGATTTCAAGAGCAACATCTCCGCCCTGTCCACCTGGATGCTGACGATTTCCGAGATGCCTCTTGAGATCGACAGCCTCACCCTCAGCGCTCCTGGCGCGAAGCTTAAGAACGCCGAGCCTAACGGTCTTAAGGCCGCTTTCCACGAGGCTATCCGCTTCTTCGCCACCTTCTTTGTTGACGAGACTCAGCTGGACGACTCCGGCAACAACAAGGGCGCTCTTAAGGTTTGGACCCAGACCGGCCGCGACCAGTCTAACGTCATCAAGAACCTTATAGACAGCGATTTCGCTCCCAACAACGGCATACCGGTAAACCTTCAGCTCATTCCCGCGTCCGTTATCCTTCCCGCTACCTTGGCGGGCAACGGCCCCGACGTGGCGCTGAACATGGGTCAGTCCAATATCATGAACTTCGCTTACAGAGGAGCTTTGCACGACCTCACTCAGTTCCCCGACTTTGAGGAGCAGGCCAGCCGTTTCTACAACAGCGCGCTCCAGACCGTCACCTATCACGGCGGAGTTTACGGCCTCCCCGAGACTGAGAACTTCAGCATGATGTTCTACCGTGAGGATATCCTCAACGAGCTGGGCCTTTCCGTTCCCAAGACCTGGGACGAGGTGGGCGAGATGATATCCGACCTCCACATCAACAACTATGACTTCTATATGCCCTCCAGCCTTATGATAAACACCATGGTTTATCAGAACGGCGGCGACCTCTACCACGGCAGCGAGGGCGAGACTTATTACGACAGAGACGGCGATCCCGTCAAGGACGCCTCCGACGTTCAGGCCGTGGGCAAATCCACTGACTACGGCATAGAGTCCGGCTTAAGAGATGAGGAAGCCATGATCGCCTTCAAGCGTCTGTGCGAATTCTTCACCGCTTATGACCTGCCCGTATCCGCCGACTTCTCCAACCGTTTCCGTACCGGCGAGATACCCATTGGCATAGCAGACTACACCACCTACAATACTCTGGAGGTATTCGCTCCCGAGATCAAGGGTCTGTGGAGCTTCGCTCCCCTGCCCGGTTTCCAGGACGAGAACGGCAACATCAACAATACCGCTGTTGCCACCTCGGTACACACCACCATCCTTGAGAGCAGCGACCGTTACGACGACGGCTGGAACTTCATGAAGTGGTGGCTGTCCGACGACGTCCAGGCCAGCTTTGCCACGACCATCGAGGCTATCATGGGCAGCGGCGCCCGTTACGCTACTGCTAACAAGAACGTTCTGCGCAGCCTTCCCTGGTCCGCGACCCAGGCCGACACACTGTTGGATCAGTTCGATAACACAGTAGGTATTCCCGATGTTCCCGGATACTACATGACGACCCGTATGGTTGACATGGCTTATAAGAACGTAGTTACCGACGGTCAGAATCCCCGTGAGGCTCTCTACCTTAATGTTAAGGATATCAACGATGAGCTCACAAAGAAGAGAAAGGAATTTGACCTTTCCTACATCGAGGATGGCACATATTATGAGGAAGGGAGTGAGGTAAATGAGTAAGGCGCAAGCGCCCGCCGCCGACAAGCCAAAAAAGAAAAAGCTCGAGGCTATGAAGTGGTCAAACGCCTGGAAACTTCATAAGGAAAAATACCTGATGATACTTCCGTTTGCCATTATCTTCATATGCTTCACCGCTATCCCGGTACTGGTTTCCATAGTTATGAGCTTTACGAACTTCAATATGCTGCAAACTCCTGATTTCGTAGCGCTTGATAACTACATAAACCTTATCGTATTCGACGACATATTCCTGATAGCCATGAAGAACACTATGCTCTTCGCCCTGGTTACAGGTCCTATCAGTTACTTGATGTGCTTCGTTTTCGCCTGGCTCATCAACGAACTGCCCCCGCTGCCCCGCGCGTTCCTGACACTGGTGTTCTACGCGCCGTCCATTTCCGGTAACGCTTTCGTTATCTGGAAGCTGATATTCAGCTCCGATATGTACGGTTACGCCAACGCCTGGCTGCTGAATATGGGGGTAATCGACAGTCCCATACTATGGTTTGAAACGGCGGAATACATCATGCCCATACTGATCATAGTTCAGCTGTGGCTGAGCTTGGGCGTATCATTCCTGTCGTTCATCGCCGGACTCCAGTCCGTTGACAAGACCATGTACGAGGCTGGCGCTATCGACGGTATCAAGAACCGCTGGCAGGAGCTGTGGTACATCACCCTGCCCGCCATGAAGCCTCAGCTGATGTTCGGCGCGGTAATGCAGATCACGTCTTCGCTTTCCGTTTCCAACATTTCTACAGAGCTGGCGGGCTTCCCGTCGGTGGACTATGCGGGTCATACGATTTTGACCCACTTGAACGACTACGGCAGCACCCGTTACGAAATGGGTTACGCGTCCGCGATAGCTACCGTGCTGTTCTTCATAATGATTTTCGCTAACATCGTAGTTCAAAAGATTTTGAGAAGGGTGGGTGAATAAAGCATGATCAATCCTATCAAGAAGTTTAAGCAATACCTTGATCATCGCAAAATAACCCGCCGGAACCGTTCTCTCGGCGTGGACATTGCGCTGACGGTGTTCCTGGGGGCTTTCGGCCTGTTCTCGATACTGCCCCTTTGGCTCATTATAATCAACGCTTTCAAGCCTTTGAACGAGATATTCCTGTTCCCGCCCCGGTTTTACGTATCCAACCCCACCCTCGACAACTTCCGCGACCTGTTCCAGATAGTGGGCAACAGCTGGGTACCATTCAGCCGGTACATCTTCAACACCTTCTTCATCACCTTCCTGGGCACGGCCGGTACGGTAGTTTTCGGCTCCATGGCCGCTTATCCCCTGGCTAAGTACAAGTTCCCGGGCAGCGGCGCCATGAGCAGCATCATCACCTACTCTCTGATGTTCAACGGCACCGTAACCGCTATCCCCAACTATATTATCATGAGCAAGCTTCACCTTGTAGATACATATTGGGCGGTAGTTATTCCGGCCATAGGCTCGACCCTGTGCCTGTACCTGATGAAGAACAACATGGTTCACATTCCAACCTCGCTTCTCGAGTCCGCCAAGATCGACGGCTCCAGCGAATTCGGAATATATTGGAAGGTAGTAATGCCGCTGGCGAAGCCCGCCTGGATCACGGCCATCATCCTTTCCTTCCAGTCCCTGTGGGGCGCCACCGGCGGTAACTTCATCTATACCGAAAAGTTGAAGCCCATCACCTACGCTCTGAGCCAGATCATCAGCGCCGGTATCGTGCGTACAGGTGTGTCGTCGGCGGTAAACCTGATCATGCTGGCAGTTCCTATCGCGGTATTCGTATTCTCCCAGAGTAACGTTATCGAGACGATGGCCAGCTCCGGTATGAAAGATTAAGGGGGTGCACAGTGATGACGAAAAGAATTATAAGCCTTATTACGCTGGTACTTTTATGCTTCACATTTGCAACCGCTTATGCCGAGCATACCGACGACAGCAGCTACATTTACGACTATTGGTCCAGCGCCAACCAGAGCTTGAACGCCTTTGAGCTTTCTACCGTTATCAACAGCGACAGCGTCGAGGGCTTGACCTTGGGCAGCGTTGACGACGTGTACGTTCACGGCGACAAGATCTACATTGCCGATGCGGCCTCCAATGCGGTAGATGTGCTGGATACGAACTTTAATCTGGTAAAGCAGATAAAGATTATACGCGACACCGAGGGCAAGATCGTCGTTGACGAGGACAGCAACAAGCAGGCTATCCTTAACGCTCCCGAGGGCGTGTTTGCCAACGACCGTAACCTCTACATCGCCGACACTGGCAACAACCGTATCTTTGTGTTGGATATTAACGCTGTTGACGAGACCGGCGAAAACTCCTACCCCATGTCTATGGTTATCAACAAGCCCGATAACATGGTAGGTTCCACCGAGTTCATCCCCTCCAAGGTGGCTGTCGACAACGCGGACAGAATCTTCGTTGTGGTAAAGAACAGCACCGAGGGTATCATCGAGCTTAACACCGACGGCAGCTTCTCCCGCTACTTCGGCGTTAACTCTCCCACGGTAAACCTGATTGATTTCTTCTGGAAATCCATCGCCTCTGACGAACAGAAGGCAAAGATGAGCAAGGTTTACGCTCCCGCCTTCACTAACGTTGAGACTGACTCCGACGGCTTCGTATACGCGGTAACCACCGATACGGCCTCTGAGGAAATGGCTTTCCGTTTCAACGCTAAGGGCGAAAACGTGCTGCGTAAGTTTGGTTATAGCAAAATTTTGGGCGACCTGCCCACAAGCGCCACCGACAGCTCCAAGAGTACCTTTGCGGATGTGGCGGTTTCCGACTACGGCGTTTACGCCCTGCTGGATACCTCCAAGAACAGAGTGTTCCTCTATAACTTTGACGGCAACCTGCTGACCGTTTTTGGCGGCAAGGGCGACACAAAGGGCAAGTTCAACACTCCGTCCTCCATCTGCTGGATGGGCAACTCCCTTATAGTGGGCGACAGCAAGCTGGCCAGCGCTTTCGTGTTCAACCCCACCGACTTCGGCGCGCTGGTGCTTGACGCGGAGGAAATGTACTTCAACGGCGACTTCGACGGAGCGGCCGTTAAGAACCAGCAGATAGTAGACATGAACGCCAACTATGACCACGCCTACGTATCCATCGGCAAGAACCAGCTCATGCGGGACAACTACAAGGCCGCTATGGACAATTTCAGGCTCGGTAACGACAAGACCTATTACTCCACGGCCTTTGGCGGTTACCGCAACCTGCTCATTCAGAAGTATTTCTGGATTTTCGCCATCGTGTTCCTTGCCTTCGTGACTTGGGTACTCTGGACAGAGATAGCCTACAGCCGGAAGCAGAAGAAGTTAGAAGAGTTATAATGAGGTGAAAATGATGAAAAAGTTATTAGAAGATTTCAAATATCTGACGTACGTCATTTTCCATCCATTTGATGGCTTCTATGAGGTGCGCTTCAGAGGCAAGGGTAATCTGGCCCTGGGTACGATAATTTTGATACTCTACGGTCTGCTGGCCATAGTAAAGTATCAGTACACCGGCTTTATAATGAACGACAATCCCCTGTTCGCCATGAACAGCGTCACGACGTTCATCTTTGGCATATTCCCGTTCCTGCTCTTCTGCATAAGCAACTGGAGCGTTACGGCCATATTTGAGGGCAGCGGTAAGTTCAGCGACATCTACACGGTGCTGACCTACGCTCTGTTTCCGAAGCTGGTTCTGGACGCGGTAGTCGTACTTTTCAGTAATGTGGTAACCGCTGAGGAGGCCGCCATTCTTTCGGCCATCAGCGTCGCGGGCAGCGTATTCTTCGCTTTCCTGGTATTCGCCGGCCTGTGCGTGGCTCACGAGTATACCGCCGGAACGAACGTTGCCATGATCGTCGCTACCTTTGTCGCGGCAATAATAATAATATTCCTGGCCATACTGTACATTACGCTTATACAGAAGGCGGTATCCTTCGGTTACACCTTCGTGACTGAATTTATGAAGAGGTGGTGATTGATATGAAAAACTTTTTAAAGAATTTAAGCGTGCTGAAAATACTCTGCATTGCCTTGGTAATATTCTTGGTAGTTCAGTTCGTATCATGGCTGCCTCAGCTTGGGATGAAGGCCACCGCCCTTCCCCCAATAAGCTCCGGCGATCTGACGCCATCGCTCAACACGGTCGACACCACTTCCGATGGCTGGACGACAGTCGCGGAGAACGGCGGCAAGCAGTTGATGGTCAACCCCGTCACACTGGACATCAGAGTTGTTGACACGGCCACCAATACATATTGGGAGTCCGTCAGCAACACCGAGGAATCCAGCTCCACTCCCGGCGGCCCCATTTCAATAACCTATATTGACGGCGCGGGCGCCGAAAAGACCTGGAGCGGTTACAGCTACTGCGTCGAGGACGAGGGCGAGTCCCTCACCGGCGAGGAAGTTGAGAAGAAGTACACCATCGAGCGCATCCCCAATGGCTTCAGGGCCAATATGACCTTCGCCAGCGAGGAGTCCACCAATCTGGAGGAATATATGCCCAAGATGGTGAGCGTCGAGCGCTTTAACGAGTTCTTCAAGGACAAGGTACAGCAGCTCGTCGATAATGGCACTATTACAGCTGAGACTCAGGCCAGCTACGATAACGCCCTTGATAAGATCTACGCTCTTTCCGATGACGGGACCCATTACTACAACAAGCTGGCCGGCACGCCTCCCGTATCCGCCACCAGAATCCTTATCGACCTGAGCAAAAAGGTAAACTACACTGTTGACGAGATCCGTATCGACAGCCAGGAGTTCGACTTTACCTTTAATGTAACCGAGAATCCCCGCTTTATTATTCCTGTGGAGTTCACCCTTGACGACGGCGACCTTGTGGTCAATATCCCCACCGACAAGATCGTGAATGAGAGCCAGGAAAATGAGCAGCACGAGAAGGAGTACCAGCTCAAGGCCATCCAGATCCTGCCCAACTTCGGCCTGATAAAGTCCGATGAGACAGACAACGGATTCATCTTTGTTCCCGACGGCAGCGGCGCTATCTTCGACATCAACAGCTACGACAGCGGTTATGCCGAGTACTCCCGTCCCGTTTACAACAACACCTATTACGATCAGCTCTACAATCAGAGCGAGTTCCGTGAGAATATCACGATGCCCGTCTTTGGCATGGGCAGCGACGCTGACAGGATAGTCGAGACAGAGAAGCCCGAGGAGCCTGCCGAAGGCGAAGCCGCCGAAGGCGAGGAGGCTGCCGAGGGTGAGGAGGCCGCAGAGGGCGAAGAGCCTGCTGAAGGCGAAGAAGCCGCCGAGGCAGAGGAGCCTGCTGAGGAGCCTGCCGAAGAACCCGCGGAGGAACCCGCCGAAGGTGAAGCCGCCGAGGGTGAAGCCGCCGAGGGTGAGGAAGCCGAGGCCACCGAGATCGTCGAGGAGCCTGTAGTAAAGCCTTACAACGGCTTCATGGGCATAATCGAGAGCGGCGATCCCACCGCCTCCATCAACGTTAAGCTGGCCGCTACCGGCGACGTTGCGGCGGACGCTCCCTTCAACAAGGTTTATCCCTCCTTTGACTTAATGCAGCTCAGCAGCGTTAAGGTGTTTGGCCCCTACAGCGACAACGACGCTCGCTTTATCGCCATGACCGACCAATTCAACATGGATTGCCGCGTGCGTTACAAGCTTTACACTGACAACGCCAATTACTACACCATGAGCCAGTCCTACCGGGATTACATAATTTCGGCCTATAATCTTAAGGAAAAGACAGCCGAGGAAATGACCGCTCCCAGAGTATTCCTGGACGTTATATCCTCTCTGACTATAGACGCTCGAATCATGGGCGTTCCTTATGACAGGACGGTGTCCATGACCACTTACAAGGAGCTGGCCGAGATCTACGAGGATCTCAAGGCGGTCAATCCCATAGTAAGCTACAAGGGCGCTTTCAACGGCGGCATTTACAACAAAGTAAATTCCTCCGCGAAGCTCACCTCCAGCAACGGCAGCAAGTCCGATCTGGACGCCCTGCTCAGGGATCATTGGGATAGCCTTTATCTCAACGTGAATCCCACTCAGGTTTACAAGACCTCGTCCTCCTTTAAGACGAAACATTCTCTTGTGAACTTTAACGGCGAACCCCTTGTGACTTACGATTACGACATCCCCACCGGCGAGTTCAATATGCACGGCAACGGCTATTACACCGTATCTCCCAGATATCTTCCCAATGTTGTTAATAAGTTCTCCTCGGCGGCCGCTGAGTACAAGAACCTCAGCCTTGAGGATCTGGGCAGCCTGTACTATGAGGATCAGCGCGACGGCAAACAGTGTACGCCTTATCAGGGCGAGCAGGTTATCCAGAACGCCCTCCAGACCCTGTCTCAGGACAGAAAGCTCGTACTCTACAATCCCAACGCCAACCGCATAGGCTATGCGGCCATAGCGGCGGACGTTTCCAGGGAGAGCAGCGATTACGGTCTTATCAAGGAGAACGTTCCCTTCCGTCAGTTGGTACTCAACGGACTTACCGATTACACCACGCTCAGCATAAATACCGCGTCCTCCAACAAGGCTTACTTCCTGCTTCAGGCGATGGAGCTTGCCGCGTTCCCCAAGTTCACCATAACCGCTAAGGGTGTGGCCGAGCTTAAGCAGAACAACTACAACGAGCTCTTTGCCACAGAGTATAAGCTCTTTGCCGATGAGATAAAGGAAATGGACCAGACCATCAAGGATGAGTTTGCCAAGATCGGCACCACGAGGATCATATCTCACCGCGTGCTGGACGACAAGGTTTTCGAGACCACCTATGAGACGGGCGTTAAGGTGATAACTAACTACAACACCTTCAGCGTGACTGTCAATGGCGAGACTCTCGGAGCCCAGAGCTATGTCATTAAGGAAGGAGGGGATAAGTAATGAAACAAGAAGCGAATGTGGAAAATAAACCCAAAAAGACAAGAAAGCCACTTACCTTCGCCACCACTCAGAAGATAAACGGTTACGTTTTCCTGGCGCCGTGGATCATAGGTTTCCTCTTGTTCTTTATGATCCCGATTATAAATACGGTCATCTATTCCTTTAACAAGGTTGAGGTTGGCGACACCGGCGGTATGGCCATGGAGTTTGTAGGCACCAATAACTACTTTGACCTGTTCAACACCGAGGTTTCCACCCAGTCTCAGCAGTTCATCCGGGTTTTCACCGACGAGAACTCTAACGTTCTGCTCAACACCCCGTTGATCGTTATATTCAGCTTGTTCTGCGCGCTGCTTGTCAACGCGAAGTACAAGGGGCGGGGCGTGGTCCGCGTAATCTTCTTCCTGCCGATAGTACTCGGTCTTACGATCGTAACGGATCTTATCACCGTGTCCACCGGCGGAGACGTTACGGCGGTGGCGACCACGGCCACGGAGGAATCCGGCTTCCTGATGAGCCTGTTCACGCGGGTAGGCTTCCTGCCCGAGAGTGTGATCTCCTTCATCGTGGGAGTCATCAGCGATATCTTCGGTATCGTTTCCAAGGCCGGCGTTCAAACGCTGATGTACCTTGCCGCCCTCCAGTCCATCAACCCCTCTCTTTATGAGGTTGCCAAGATCGAGGGCTGCACGACCTATGAAACCTTCTGGAAGATCACCTTCCCAATGGTTGGCAACACGACGCTGTTTATCTTCGTGTACACATTGGTAGACCTGTTCCTGGCCTCCAAGATGTCTCAGGAGATATACGCTTTCGCTTTCCAGAGCAACAAGATCGGCGTCGGAAGCGCCCTGTCGGTATGCTTCCTGCTGAACGTGCTGATAGCCCTGGTGATCCTGGTTTTAATTCTGACAAAGGTGGTGAAATTAGATTATGGCAAGTAAGACTAAAAATAAAGTCAAGGGCCCCGGCTTCGGCGCATGGCTCAAGGAAAAGTGGAACGATAACTCCATCACCGATCCCCTGCACAGGACCCGTTACCTCCAGAATCTGGTTTTCAAGATCTTTGCGGTATCTCTTATCATAGGAATGTGCTTCACCATCCTCTATCCCATCATAAAGCTGTTCCCCATGGTACTCAACGATGTTGAGGACCTGGGCAACCCCGATATCGTATGGGTACCCAAGACTTTTTCGCTGGTGAGCTTTAAGGCCGCCATCCGGTTGGTTTACGGCAATTTCTCCATTATCCTCTGGTCGTTGCTCTACGCCGCCAGTATCGCTGTTATCCAGGTGTTCATCAGCGCTATGGCCGGTTATGTTCTGGGCAGGATCAAGGTTCCCGGAGGCACATTGATATTCTTCTTGATAATCGTCACCTTCGTGGTTCCCGATCAGGCGCTGCTGATTTCCCAGTACCTGCGCTTCAAGAATTTTGACATCTTTGGAATCTTTACGGCCCTTACCGGCGGCCCGATCGACCTTATCAACAAGCCCGTCACGCTGTATCTTCTGTCGCTGTTCGGCTTTGGTCTTAAGCAGAGTATGTTCATTTACCTGTTCCGTCAGTTCTTTATGGGCCTGCCCAAGGAACTGGAGGAGGCCGCCCTTATCGACGGCTGCGGCTTCTACAAGACGTATTTCAGGATCGCTCTGCCCAACGCCACTCCCACTATAATGACGGTGGCTATACTGTCCTTCGTGTGGAACTACGGCGACACCTATTACACCGGTTACTTCTATCCGGAAGGCCCCTTCGCGGCGGTTAAGCTGTCCCAGAGGTTTGCCGCGTCTCAGTCCGACACCGTTGTTACGGCGGTGCAGACCTGGTTCGACAAGCCCGCGGCATCCGGCTTTGCCTTTGACGCGGTCAAGCAGGCGGCGGTACTCATCTTCCTGGTTCCCCTACTTATCGTATACTTCTGCGTACAGAGGAGCCTGGTTGAGAACATGGAGCAGTCCGGTCTGGTTGGCTAACAAGCGCGGCGCTTGAGCCTAATTGCGTGCCGCTTGAGCCGCATTGCGCGGCGCTTGAGCTGTTGACAGCTCGAATTAAAAACAATGAAAAAGGGAACCGTTTCGGCGGTTCTCTTTTTATTTTTTTACAGCCCATTTTTTGTGAATTTTTTGTAAAGCCCTTGTAAAATTGGAGATAATGTTGTAAAATAAAGAAAAAGGATTTAACAAAGGAGTGTGCCAAAGGTGAAGAAACGTGCGTTGACGCTTGTGCTGATACTTGCGATGATATCTATGACCGCCTGCATAAAAACGAAGCCTCCCGAGTCGGGTATTACGCCTGTGGTAGACGTGGCCGCCGAAAGCGAGATCCGCGTGGGCGTTATACTCAGCGGCAATGAGGAAAGCGACAATGCCTACGTCCAGTCCCATTTTCAGGGCATTGAGGCTATGCGCCGGGCGTTGGGACTTTCCCAGGAGCAAATAAAGCGGGTGTCCGACGTTCGGGTGGACGACAGGGATAAAATAAATGAGGCCGTGCAGACCTGCGTGGACGACGGCTGTAAAATAATTTTCGGCACTGAGAAAGAGTATGCCCGCGCTATGCTCGCCGCGGCAAAGAACAATCCTGAGATAATCTTCTGCAACGCCCTCGTTAAGGAGGACAACTCCCCCGCCAATTTCAGCGGTTACAGCGCGAATATGTACGAGGCCCAGTATCTCAGCGGCATAGTCGCCGCCAGCCGTACCAAAACCGGCGTTATAGGCTTTGTGGGCTACGTCGGCTCAAAGGACGCTGTGGTCGGCATAAACGCCTTTGCTCTGGGGGTTCAAAGGGTGGCTCCGGAGATGAGGGTGATTTTGCGCACTGTGGAAGAACGCTGTGACCCCGCAGCCGAGGGCGAGGCCGCCCAGTCGCTGCTGAACCTTGGCTGCGATGTTATTGCCCAGAACACCTATTCCACCGCTGGGCAGCTTGCCGCCGCTCAGAGTGAAGCGTGGGGGATAGGCTTTTTGACGGACATGGGCGAGGCGGCTCCCAAAGCCCATCTCCAGGCTCCCGTGGTGAACTGGGGCATATTCTACACTAAGGCCGTCAAGGAAAACATCGAGGGAATCTGGGGCGGTTACAGCGCGAAAGAGGTGAACGGGGAGATACAAGTCTCGCCCGAGAGCAACGACGTTGTCGGCGGGCTGGCTGATGGCCTTGTGGCCCTTTCGCCGGTAAATCACAACTGCGCCCGGGGTACTACCGCCGCCGTCAATGAGGCCAAGAACGAGTTTTTTGCCGGCCGGCATATTTTCACCGGCCCTATATATGACAATAGCGGTCAGGTGATCTGCCCCGAGGGGGAGGCCCTGTCAGACGCCGATATATCCGGCGGGATGTCCTGGTATAACCAGAACATCGTTGAGTGGGCCGTGGACATGGCTCCGGTGCCGCCCATTATTATTGAAGAAGCGGAAACCGAACTGTCGGCGTGACCGTTCGAGCGCGGCGAATCTTTTCGCCGCGCTCGTTATAGATATAGGGGCCGACGGACATTCTATAAATCTGACAAAAAAACTTGTCAGATTTTTTTATTATACAGCAAAAATAACACTTGCATTGCGGTGGGTTTTAATGTATACTATTGGTATAATGGCTTAAAATGGTTTTTAACTTATAAGGAGGTAAATACATGGACACTATGGAAAAGCTTACGCTCCTTCGCCAGGCCAAGGCTAAGGCGGCCCAAGGCGGCGGAGCAGAAAAGCAGAATAAGTCCGGCGGCCTCACCGCCAGGGAGCGTATCCAGGCTCTACTGGACGGCGGCAGCTTCGTGGAGCTGGGCGCGCTGGTCAGCGCACGTAACGGCTATACGCCCGCCGACGGAGTTGTGACCGGCTACGGCACTGTGGACGGCAGACTGGTTTACGTTTATTCCCAGGATCCCACCGTCATGGGCGGAGCCATAGGCGAAATGAACGTGGATAAGGTCTGCGCCGTTTTCGCCATGGCCGCGAAAATGGGCGCTCCCATTGTGGGGTTCCTGGACTCCTGCGGGGCGAGAATAGGGGAGGGCGTGGCCGCTCAGGCCGCCGCCGGTAAGCTCTTTGCCGCCGCCGCCGCCGTGAGCGGCTTAGTCCCCAACATCAGCCTCGTCCTGGGCAACTGCGCTGGCGGCGCCGCGCTGGCTGCCGAAATGAGCGACTTTGTGATTATAAATGAAAAGACCGGGCGCATATTCGTAAACGGCCCCTCGGTCATTCAGGCTTCCACCGGCAAGAAGGCCGCTGTGGACGGCAAGGGCAGCTTTGCCGTCAGCGGTATGGCTCACTTTGCCGCCGAAAGCGACGAGCTGTGCGTGGAGACGGCGAGACTGCTGCTGAGCTATCTGCCCTCCAACAATCTGGCCGATCCGGCGGTTCTTGACTGCGCCGACGACCTCAACCGCACCAGCGCGGAACTGGAGGATCTTGACGGCGAGTACGACGTTCGGACCGTCATAGCCGAGGCTGTGGACGACAAGGCTTTCTTTGAGGTACAGTCGGCCTATGCAAAGAGCGCGGTTGCCGGTTTTGCGAGAGTAAACGGCGCGACCGTGGGCGTCGCCGCGAATCAGCCCTCCGTGGACGGGGGCGTGATCACCGGTCAGGCCGCGGAAAAGCTGGCTCGGTTCGTGCGGTTCTGCGACTGCTTCAATATTCCGGTGGTGACCTTCACCGACGTGGACGGCTTCGCCATCGCCGCCTCCGAGGAGGAATGGGGTCTTGCGAGAAAGGGCGCCAAGCTCCTTTACGCCTTTGCCGAGGCCACCGTTCCCAAGGTAAATATCATTGTTGGAAAAGCCTGCGGCAGCAGCTACAGCGCCATGAACTCCAAAGAGCTGGGAGCTGACCTGGTTTATGCCTGGCCCCAGGCCGAGATAGCGCCCCTGTCCTCTAAGACGGGCGTGCAGCTCCTCTATGAGGATAAGCTCCACGAGGGAAAGAGCCGGGAGGAGCTGGAGAAGGCATATAAGGAGACTGACGCTTCGCCGTTGATGGCCGCCGCCGCCGGAGTTATCGACGACGTTATCGAGCCGTCCGAGACTCGGCCCCGATTGGCCGCCGCCCTGGAAATGCTGGCGAGCAAGCGCGTTTGCGCCGTGGCACGCAAGCATGACAATATGCCCCTGTAAGAGGTGAGCGGTATGACGAGATACGTAGATTTTGAACCCGCCGAGCTGATCGGCGAGGGTATTGCCTACACAATCATGGGAATATGTATAGTGTTCCTTATCCTGATAATCATAATGTTCGTTATTAAGGCCATGGCCCTGTTTTCCGCTGAGAAAACGCCTCAGGAACCCGCTCCCGCGGCTCCCGTTGAAGCCGCGCCCGAACCCGAGGAGGACAGCCTTGAGCTGATAGCGGTCATAACCGCCGCCGTTGCCGCCGCCATTGGCGCCGGAACCTCGTCCATTCAGGTGCGGTCTTATAAAAAGCTGGACGGCGAAGCCTGGAACAAGGCCGGTCGCCGGGACGCTCTCGACAACAGATTTTAAGGAGGATATAAAATCATGAGAAAATTTATTGTAAACGTTAACGGTAATTCCTACGAGGTTGAGGTCGAGGAAGTGGAGGCCGGCTCCGCCGCTCCCGCCGCACCCAAGGCCGCTCCCGCCGCCGCTCCCGCTCCCAAGAAGGCCGCCCCTGTGGGCAAAGGCACTCCCGTAAAGGCTCCCATGCCCGGCAACGTGCTGGACGTCAAGGTGGCCAACGGCGCCAGCGTCAAGGCCGGAGATACTCTGGTGATACTTGAGGCTATGAAGATGGAAAACGAGATCAAGGCTCCCCAGGCCGGAGTTGTGACCGTCGTTGCCTCCAAGGGCTCCACCGTCAACACCGGCGATGTTCTTGTCACTATAGCGTAACCTGTCCGGACAAGAACATTGTAAAGGAGTTGAATCAAGTTGCTGAATAATTTGCTGGAAGGGTTCGGAGCGTTTTTTGCCAAGACCGGCGTGTACGAAATACTGACCAAGCTTGTGGCCGACGACTTTTACGGCCTCAAGACCCTGGTAATGCTGGCCATCGCCTGTGTGCTCCTCTACCTTGCCATTGTTAAGAAATTTGAACCTTTGCTGCTCCTGCCCATAGCCTTTGGTATGCTTATCGCAAACCTGCCGCTGGGCGAGGTGATGCACCCCCAGTATTTCATAGACCCCGAATATCTCATTGACGGCCACGATCTGGATATGAATTTGATCTTCCACAAGGGCGGTCTTTTGGATCTTTTGTATCTGGGAGTCAAGCTGGGCATATATCCGCCCCTTATCTTCCTGGGCATCGGCTGCATGACGGACTTTGGGCCGCTGATCTCCAACCCGAAGAGCATACTTTTGGGCGCGGCGGCGCAGCTGGGCGTATTCATAACCTTCATCGGCGCGATAATCCTCGGCGTGCTGGGCATCGGCGGCTTCGGCGCTGACGGTACCGCCGAGACTATATTCAAGGAAGCCGCCTCCATCGGCATTATCGGCGGCGCGGACGGCCCCACGGCCATTTACGTCACAAAGACCCTGGCCCCCGGCCTCTTGAGCGCCATAGCCATCGCGGCCTATTCCTATATGGCCCTTATCCCCATAATCCAGCCCCCCTTTATGAAAATGCTCACCACCAAGGCTGAGCGGCAGATAGTCATGGAGCAGCTTCGCCCCGTGACAAAGAGAGAGAAGATACTTTTCCCCATAATCGTAACTCTGGTGGTGGTACTCATCGTGCCGGACGCGGCTCCGCTGGTAGGTATGCTCATGCTGGGCAACCTCATCAAGGAGAGCGGCGTCGCCGACCGCCTGTGCAAGACCGCTCAGAACGAGCTGATGAACATAGTCACCATATTCTTAGGCATCACCGTAGGCGCCACCGCTAAGGCCGACACCTTCCTGACTGCCAAGACCATCCTTATTATCGCGCTGGGTCTGGCGGCCTTCTGCATTAGCACCATCGGCGGCGTACTTTTCGGCAAGATCATGTGCAAGGTCACCGGCGGCAAGGTCAATCCCCTTATCGGCAGCGCGGGCGTAAGCGCCGTACCCATGGCCGCCCGTGTCTCCCAAAAGGTGGGGCAGGACGAGCACCCCGCCAACTTCCTGCTCATGCACGCCATGGGCCCCAACGTCGCCGGAGTTATCGGCAGCGCAGTGGCGGCGGGTGTGTTCTTAGCTTTGTTTGCATAAAAGGAGGAAATTACTATGGCAAAACCTGTTAAAATAACTGAAACAATTTTGCGCGACGCCCACCAGTCCCTTATCGCCACCCGCATGACCACCGACGAGATCCTGGGCGCGGTGGAAATGCTGGACAACGTGGGCTATAACGCCCTGGAGGCCTGGGGCGGCGCCACCTTTGACAGCTGCCTTCGGTTCCTGAACGAGGATCCCTGGGAGCGGCTGAGGAAGATAAAGGCCAAGGCCAAAAAGACCCCGCTCCAAATGCTGTTCCGGGGCCAGAACATCCTGGGCTACCGCCACTATGCCGACGACGTGGTGGAGTACTTCGTTCAGAAGTCCATCGCCAACGGCATTGACATAATCCGTATTTTCGACGCTCTCAACGACGTTCGCAATCTCAAAACGGCCATCAACGCCGCTATCAAGGAAAAGGGCCACGTTCAGGCCGCCATTTCCTACACCATCAGCCCCGTCCACAACAACGAGTCCTTCGTTAAGCTGGCGAAGCAGCTTGAGGATATGGGCGCGAATTCCATCTGCATCAAGGACATGGCCGGTCTGCTGACCCCCTACAACGCCTATGACCTGGTGTCCGAGATGAAAAAGGCCGTAAAAATACCTATCGAGCTGCATACCCACTACACCAGCGGTATGGCTTCCATGACCTACCTAAAGGCCATCGAGGCGGGCGTGGACATTGTGGACTGCGCTCTGTCGCCTTTGGCAATGGGTACCTCTCAGCCTCCCACGGAGTCCCTTGTGGCCACTCTCAAGGGTACCGAGTACGACACGGGCTATGACCTTAACCTGCTCAGCGATCTGGCCGACTATTTCCGTCCCCTTCGCGAGAAGTACATTAAGGACGGCCTGCTCAACCCCAAGTCCTTGGCTGTGGACGTTAACACCCTCAAGTATCAGGTTCCCGGCGGTATGCTCAGCAATCTGCTTTCCCAGCTCAAGCAGCTTGGGGCCGAGGATAAGTTCCAGGAGGTACTCAAGGAGGTTCCCCGCGTCCGTGAGGACGCCGGATATCCTCCGCTTGTTACCCCCACCAGCCAGATAGTCGGCTCTCAGGCCGTGTTCAACGTGGTTCTGGGCGAACGCTACAAGAATGTCACTAAGGAGTTCCGGGGCCTGGTAAAGGGCGAGTACGGCAAGACTCCCGTACCCATCAAGCCCGAGTTCGTCAAAAAGATCATCGGCAACGAAAAGCAGATCGCTGGCCGTCCCGCCGACAGCATCCCCAATGAGCTTGACAAGTTCCGCGGCGAGATAAAGGAGTACATCGAGCAGGAGGAGGACGTTCTCAGCTACGCTCTCTTCGGTCAGGTGGCCGTAAAGTACTTCCAGTTCCGTCAGGCGGGCAAGTATAAGGTGGACGCCGAGCTGGCGGATAAGGCCGACAAGGTACACCCCATCTAAAGAACCCTATAACAAAAACTGTTCCAGCCGGAGCTCTTGGCGGGGACAGTTTTTTTGTTTTTGCTATTGCAAAATCGTGAGTTATGTTGTATAATAAAAGAAAAAAGTACGGGGAGTTGTGAAAATGAAAAAGATAAAGCTTGTATCAATAGCTCTGGCCGCCCTTGTGGGACTGAGCGCGGCAGCGGCGGAGGCGGCGGATATAGGCGTCACGGTGAACGGGGACGCGGTGTACTTCGACCAGCCGCCGGTGGCGTTGGACGGCCGCACACTTGTACCCATCCGCGCCGTGTTCGAGGCGATGGGCTGTCAGGTGAGCTACGAGGCCGCCAGTCAGCAGGTGACTATCGACAAGGGCGGCGAGCAGGTGGTCTGCTGGCTGGGAAATGACCGCTATGAAAAGCGCGTTGGCGGCGCGGTCGCCGCTTCCGGTCAGTTCGACGTTGTACCCCAGGCCATCAACGGCCGCACCCTTGTGCCGGTTCGCGCCCTCAGCGAGGCTTTCGGCTGCGATGTGGAGTGGGACGGCGACAGTAACTCGGTTATCATCAACGACGCTGACACCGTTAAGATAGGCGTTATCAGCGCCGCCGATCATCCCGCCCTCGACCAGGCCAGTATCGGCTTTGCCGACGCTTTGAAGGACAGCGGGCTGAAGGTGTATATCGAGGAAAAATGCGGCTACGGCAACGGCTCAGTCTGCGCCAGCATTGCTCAGAACTTTAAGGACGACGGCAAGGACCTGGTCTTTGCCCTTGGCACGGCGGCGGTCACGGCGGCAAATTATTCCGGTCAGCCCGTGCTGTTCGGAGCTGTCAGTCAGCCTGTGGAGGCGGGGTTAGTGGCTTCGGAGGCCGCTCCCGGCGGCAATGTGTCCGGCGTGAAGGATGTGGCCGACCCAGCCGGTGAGATAGAGACTCTCAAGAATATGGTTCCCGGCCTTAAAGCCGTGACGGTGATCTGCGACGGAGATATGCAACTTGACCGTTTGGCCGAGGCGGTTTCCAACGCTGCCAAAGCCGCGGGACTTGAGTCCGACATAGTTGCTGCGTCCGCCGACGGCGCGGCCCAGGTAAGGGCCTGCGCGGGCGAGGGGAGAGCCATATACTTTGCGGGCGCGACCGAGGAAATGATAGCCGCAGCCAATGCCGCCAAAATACCGACTATGGCCTTTAATGAAAGTCTTGTTGAGCGGGGAGCCCTTGTATCCGCAACGGTGAACTATTACAACTTAGGCTATCGGGCCGGTCGGATGGCCGTCCGCTATCTAAAGGGCGAGGTTGCCAGTCTGGGCGCGATGCCTGTGGAAAGCCTTTCCGCCGATGAGCTGACGGTGAGCGTCAACCCCAACACGGCGGCTTTGCTGGGAATAAGTATAGAATTTTAATCATTTTTATGTTAAAAGTGGAACCCGGTGCGGGTTCCACTTAGGTATCTTTGGACAATTACTTGTTGTTTTGATATTCGACTATAAAGTTCTTTTCATCCTCGCTGCCGGTCTCGGTGAGGATGATTTTTTCATCTTCTCCCTTCGCCGTAAGCTTCGGAGCTTCGTCGGTCTCGTCGTAGGCTTCCCCGCCCATTCGCTCCTCCACTCTGTCTATAAGGGCCTGGGCCTTGACAGGGTCGGCTTTTTCGGGGTCAAGGTTCAGCTCCAGCAGCATATTTACCCCGTCATAATCAGCCTTGGGACTTATTTCGCCGGTGTCCGCGTCCATGGAGTATGCGCTGTTGGGGGCCAATCCGTCGTAAACGGCCAGATAAATCTGCCGGTCGGCCAAACACTCGATGCTGTCGCACTCCACAATGCGGTACAGCGTCCCGTCGATTATTTTGCCCGTCATGCTGCCTTCAAGAGAAAAGATGTTGTAGCGCATAGGGTCGAGACCCTGGATAAGCGGCGAAACCGTTATGCCGTCGTCGAGGGTCATTTCCCGCCCATCGGTGCGCTCAATCGCCATCACCGCATAGGTGCGTTCAGGGAATATGTCCTCGCCCGTTTGCCCAAAGTCGCTGAGGTTTTCGCCGCTGCAAACTCCCAAAAGAGTGGCGCGGTAGGGATCCTCTTGAGCGGCAGCGTCCATGGCCTGCCCGTCCTCAAAGCTGACTGCCAGTTTGTTGTCGCCCAGCTCCCTGGCCGCCTGACCGGCGGAGAGAAAACGGTAGGCCGCTAAAGCCCCCGCCGACAGGGCCAGGACTAAACAGGCCGCCAGAACCGTAATTTTAATGGGGAAACTCTTTTTTGTTTTCATGTTAGCATCGATCCTTTCCTCGATTTTCCGCCGGAGGGACTCCTCCGGTTTTATTTTGTCAAACAGATTATTATACACAGTTAAAACCTCCCTCGTTGAGCTGGGTTCTAAGCTTTTCCCGTCCCCGGGCGAGCTGTGAGCGGACGGTGCTTTCCCTAAGCCCCAGCAGCCTTGCCACCTCGGCGGTGGAGTAGCCCTGACAGTGGTGGAGATATATGACCGCCCGGTATTTGGGCGGCAGGGCGAGGATCTCTTCCATCAGCCCGATCTCCTCCGGAGTACTCATATATCCGAGAACGTCGTCATAGCTTTCCTGCCGGAATTTCCTCCGCCGGAGCCTGTCTTTGCAGAGGTTTATGGCCGAGCGGATGACAAAGGCCTTTTCGTGTTCGCCGCTTTCAAAGCCCCGCCGGGGCCGGCTCATCAGCTTCACAAACAGATCGGCGGTCAGATCCTCGGCGTCGGCCCTGTTGTTCAGCCACACCAGCCCCAGCCGGTACACTGTGTCCGCGTATTTGTCATAGACGGCGGAAAAGTATTCGCGATCCTCGTCGTTCACATCGGTCGCCTCCTGTGCGCTTTTTGTATCGATACACCAATAATACGTTTCAGACCGGCGTATTGCTGCGCCGAAGAACAAATTATTTTAAAAAGAACGATAAAAAATATACAATCCCGGGGCGTGTACCCGGGATTGTATATCATAATCGGGGTAGAAAAATCAATTTATTGATTTTTCGTAAGCGAAAGCGCCCGCCAGCGTGACGCTGGACACAAATTTAAAGGGTTTCGCGGGAAAACAATGGCCCCCACAAGCAACGAAGTTGCTTGTGGGAAAGGAGGAGCAAACATTTTGCAATGCCGCCGTTCCCCCACCCCCGTTTTTTACAGTCCCAGCGTCAGAGTTTTCGAACTCATCTCGCCGCAGTCCTCGCAGACCTGGCGGAAAACGGCCGACGGGATATCCGCGTCATGACAGCTCAGGAAAAATTTTACGTCTCCCCAGCTCCATGAGGCGGCCCTGCCAACATCAGGAAACAAATTTATCGTTACCATGGCTATGCCCATGCCGTAAAGGCCCGACACCTGGAAATTCTCCGCCGTAAAGCTGGCCCCGTCGCCCATGTCCCACAGGTCGCCGCCATTTACCGCCGCCCGCAGGACGTAGTCGTAATCCTCGAAGGTAAAGGTTATTTCAGCTATAACGCCGTCGTATATTTTGAAGCTCATGTTTTCGGCCCCCTCGGGTACGGTCATGGAAATGCCGAGATCCGTGAAGAAGGAGGAGCCGTCCACCGTGACCGCGCTCATATTGGGAGAAAATTTGATCCCGTTGTTCTCGGGTTCGACCTCCTTCACAATAACGAAGGTGCGGGCCGCCGCCTCGGCCAGGGTCAGGAACGAGGAGCTGACGGCGTCCTCAGTTTCAAGACTAAAGCTGTACGAGCCGATTTTCCAGTAGGCGGCTTTGGTGGAAAAGACCGTGCTGCCGCTGTATATCTGAGTTTCGACCCCGTTGACCAAAGCCTTCTGGCTTATGACCGGACCGTCAAAATCGCTGCTTTTTAGCGCCGCCCCGCCGCTCTCGCTGGAAGCGTTGAATACGAAGGCCGCGCCGCCGCTGTTGTATGCGACTCTGGCGGTGTTGCCGTTTACTATGGAAAAGCTGACGTCGCTGCCGGTCAGGGGCGCGTTTATGGTAAAGCCAAGCTCCACGCCGAAATCCTCTTTGCTTCCGACCTCCCGCACAGAGGATTCCCGGCTTTCACGGGAGGACGCGATGCTCACCAGCGAGGCCTCGCCGTTCCAACGCACCGCCGCGCCGAAAAATTCCATTACCGCCCTTATGGGTATGCAGGTTCGGCCCTGGTAGGACATGGCGGGAACGTCCAGCCGCGACTCCACCTTGACGCCGCCGCGCCGACCGGTCAGGACGTCGCTGCCAAGGGTCATTTCCAGGTAGTCGCCGCCGTCATATATCTCCACGCCGTCGCCGCCGTCCCAGTACACATCAAGCCCCATTTCCTCGGCCACGGCCCGGATAGGCACGAGAGTGCGCCCGCCCTGGGAAAAGGGCTTAACGTCGGGAAAGCTTATTTCCCGACCGTCCAGCTCCACGCGGATCCCCTGCTCCCGAGGCTCCTCCGGCTCGGCCTCGCGGACGGGGGTATAAGCCTCGGCCTCCGGGTCGGTCACCTCTATAAGACCGCCGCTCACGGTGATATCCATGTCGAAGAAGTCCGCCGCCCGGGCCAGTGTCTGGGAACTTATCATCAGCCTGTTATCCATGAACTCAGGCGCTCGGTCAAGCGTGGCGGTCTTTTCCGAACGGGCGTTGACCTCTCCGAGTTCGGGAACGCCGGGGGTCAGGATAGCTTTCTTGCGGGCGGTCTTTACGATCTCCGCCTTTTCGCCCTCCCTGTCCCAGACAAATTTTAGGCCCATTGCCTCAAACACGGGCCGGGCGGGGATGAGCAGGCCGCCGCCGTCAGCCGGTTGGACGTCGGGAAAGACGACGAGGATGCCGTTCACAGTGACCGCGCAGGGCTGGCCAACAGAAAAGGCCATGCCGTTTTGGTAAAGGTTGTACGAGCCTGTCCCGCCGAAATATTCCGCAATGGATATCAGCTTTTCCGCGCTCACAAAGAGCCGGTTGTCCTCGTATAGCGCGCCCTCGGTCTGAGACGTGGCTCCGTTGGCGAAGCCGTCGCTGATGTTAATGTTCATGCGGCGGCCGGTCTCCTCCTGGACGAGTTCCGCGCTCAGCCGTTCCCTCGACCAGTCGAAGTCCAGCCCCATGGCTTGGGCCGCGGCCTGGAGCGGAATATAGTCCTCTCCGTTCCTGACTACCGGAGCAAAGTCGTTGAAGGACAGCCTCGCGCCGTTGACGAACACCGCGAAGCCCCCGTCCCGGCGAAGCCGCAGAGCGTTGCCGTACACGGTCGGCTCCCAGCCGAAGTACTGAGCCAGCCGCTGGATGGTCGCCACGCTGGCGTAAAGCCTGTCCCATTCGTCCAGGGACAGCGGGGAATCGGCAATGAAGGTGGAGCCGCTGAGCTTTACGCTTATCTGACCGGCAACCAGCTCCACCCTGAGCTTGTTGTCGGAAAGAACGGCCTTTTCCAGAGTCGGGTACCAACTGTAGTTCAGGCCCATAGCTTCGGCGATAGGCGATATGGCCGCCATTACCGTGCCGTCGGAGTCGTAGGGCAGGGCGTCGGCAAAATACACAGCCGTGCCGTTGACCGTCACCTTTAGGACTTCCTCATCCTCCGCGAAAGCGGGCAGACAGGCAAAAAGCAGGGTTAGGGCCAGCAAGATCGAAACAGCTTTTTTCATTTTATCACTCCTCAGAGTATCTGGCTTAAACTTAGGCGGCGCAGCAAATTTACATAGATATTATACCATGAGCAAAAATCCTTGCTTGCAATGGAATCTACAAAAACATTATACCACAAAACGCAGTCGAATGTCAAGTTCTTTCACTCCAAGGGCCGGATGCGGTAGGTCACACCCAGCTCCCGGGCCACCATGTCCTCGGACACGTCGTTGCCCACCATCAGGCACGTCTCCGGCGCCAAGGCCCGTTCCGCCAGGATCTCCCGGTAGTAGGCCAGGTTGGGCTTGCTGCTGTGGGAATTTTCATAGGTGGTGATGTACTCAAAGTCCTCCGGGACCAGCCCCGCCCAGCGGACCCGGCTGCGGGTGGCAATGGCGGGAAAAATGGGGTTGGTGGCCAGCACCAGCCGGAGGCCCAAATCCCGGATCCGATGGACGGCGGCGGCCGCCGCCGGGTCATAGCCGCACACGGTGCGGACCTCCTGAAACTCCTCCCGGTAAAAGGATTCGAAAACCGGCAAGTCCTCCCGGACCCGCTCCCCAAACAGCTGGGCAAAGCAGTTCCAGAACACGTCCTCATTGGTGGCCGGGCCGGT
>CANQKL010000001.1 GCA_947624455.1 uncultured Clostridia bacterium | reverse complement strand
CGGGAGGAGACGCGAACCACGTCGTCCAGGGTGCAGGCTATCTCGTGGCGGCTGAGGGCCAGTTCGTCTCTGGGGTTCACCAGACCGCCGCCGCTGGGCATATAGGGGGGATTGCAGGTGACGAAGTCGAAGACCCGGCAGCCGTATATTTCCGGCGCGGCCTTGAGGTCGGCGTTTTTCACCCTAATGACCTGGGAAAGGCCGTTAATCGCCATAGTTCGGGCGGCCATGGCGGCGACTCGTGGTATAAGCTCCACCGCGTCGATGGAAGCCGGCTCGTAAAGGGCGTAGGTCAGCACCGGTATAATGCCCGTGCCGGTACACAGATCCAGGCCCCGGCTGCCCTTTTTCACCTTGGCGAACCTGGACAGCAGCACCGCGTCGCTGCCGAAGCAGAAGCCGTCCTTGTCCTGTATGACCTTGTAGCCCTTAATGCCCAGATCCTCGATTTTTTCCATGGGAAGCGGCCCCCTTTCGGCTGTTTGTATAATTATAGCACAATCGGGCTTGAAAATCAAGTGTAAGTTGACGTGAGCTGTCGCTGGGGAAATAAGACTCCAGTGTAAGATTACTGAACCCCCTATGCACGAGGGGGAAAGCTCGAAAGGGAACTCCCTTTCGATAGAAAACATCAAATCCCGGGGCGTGTACCCGGGATTTGATACCTTAATCGGGGTAGAAAATTTGTCCGCAGACAAATTTTCGTAAGCGAAAGCGCCCGATGCGGAGGGGGATCACGTCGGGGGAACCGCAGCGGGTTCCCCCGACGATAGCGATAGCGCAAAAAAAATCCCCCCAAACAACAGGCGTTTGGGGGCAAAAGAAAATAGGAATAGAATAAGAATGAAAACGGGTAGGCGACCTATTACTCCTGAGAGGGAGCGCCTACGGGGCAAGTGTCGGCGCAAGCGCCGCACTCGATGCACTGATCCGCGTCAATTACGTACTTGCCGTCGCCCTCGCTGATGCAGCTTACGGGACATCCATCGGCACAAGCGCCGCAGCTGATGCAGTCGTCGCTGATAACATATGCCATGTTAATACACCTCGCTTATAATGTTTTAGGATTTGCTTAAGCAGGGGTTCGACTCTCCTGTGCATATCCCTAACTCTACTTTAACACAAATTATAATTATTTTCAATAGTTTTTTTATACTTTGTGAAAATTTTTTCTTGATTTTTTTTCATGACCGGTATATAATATTGAAAATTACTTTTTTGGGAGGAATAATTATGACGAATGTCCCGAAAAACGGCGGCGAAAAAAAGAGCGTCCTCTACGCCGTGTTTATTGACGGCCTCAGCGGTATGGCCCTGGGCCTGTTCGCCACCCTCATCGTGGGTACCATCTTCGTGCAGCTGGCTGACTTTATCCCCGGAACCTTGGGCGGCCTGCTGCTGGTGCTTGGCAAAACGGCCCAGCTCCTCACCGGCGCGGGCATCGGCTGCGGCACGGCTATGAAGCTGAAACAGACGGCTCCACTGGTCACCATCAGCGCCGCCCTCTGCGGCTTGGTGGGAGCTTACGCCAAGGCCATATTGGCGGGAACCTTCTTCGCCGGTTCCTCCTTCAGCGTCACCCCTCCCGGCGAACCTTTGGGCGCTTTCGTGGGCGCGCTGGCGGCTATTGGCGTTGGCCGCCTCGTCAGCGGAAAGACCGGAATTGACATTCTCCTCACCCCCGTCTGCTGCGCCGTGGCTGGCAGCGCGGCGGGCCTGCTGGTAGGCCCCTATATCTCCGCCTTCATGGGCTGGCTGGGCCAGCTGGTTAACTGGGGTACCGAACAGCAGCCCCTCCTCATGGGCATAGTGGTGTCCGTACTCATGGGCATATTCCTGACCCTGCCCATCAGCTCGGCGGCTATCGGCGTTTCCCTGGGCCTCAGCGGCCTCGCCGCCGGAGCCGCTACCGCTGGCTGCTGCGCCAACATGATAGGCTTCGCCGTGGCCAGCTTCCGTGAAAACAAAGCCGGGGGCCTGGTGGCTCAGGGCCTGGGTACGAGTATGCTCCAGATCCCCAACATTATCCGCCGCCCCGTGATCTGGCTGCCCGCTATCGTCAGCAGCGCCGTGTTAGGCCCCGTATCGACCATGCTTTTCCACATCGAGTCCAACGCCGTCGGCAGCGGCATGGGTACGGCCGGTCTGGTCGGCCCCATAATGACCTATTCCGTTATGGCTCCCTCCGCCGGGTCTTTGCCCGTGCTGGGAATAATACTGCTGACCTACTTTGTCCTTCCGGCGGCTATAAGCCTGGCCGTCAGCGAGGGGCTGAGAAAGATCGGCTGGATACGCCCCGGCGACATGAAGCTGGATATATAAAATAGGAAGCTTATGAAAATCGGAACCGTCGAACTCAAAAACAACCTCATCCTCGCGCCCATGGCCGGAGTGGCCGATCTACCCTTTCGGATTATCTGTCATAAGATGGGCGCGGGGCTGTCTTATACGGAAATGGTCAGCGCCAAAGCTCTGGGCTTTGGCAACGTCAAGACCCACGCGCTCATGGAGACGGGCGGCCTGCCCACGGCGGTACAGCTCTTTGCCTCCGAACCCGAGTCCGTGGCCCGGGCCGCGGCTCAGGCGGAAAAAATGGGGCTTTTCATAGACATCAACATGGGCTGCCCCGCGCCCAAGATCACCGGCAACGGCGAGGGCTGCGCCCTCATGCGGGATCCCGTTTTGGCGGGGGAGATAGTGGCCGCCGCCGTGGGGGCCGCCTCGAAGCCCGTGACGGTGAAAATGCGGGCGGGCTGGGATATGGAGCATATCAACGCCCCCCTCATCGCCGAGATTGCCGAGAAAAACGGGGCCGCCGCCGTGGCCGTTCACGGGCGCACCCGCTCCCAGTTTTACAGCGGCCAGTCCGACAGGCGGGTGATAAGGGCCGTTCGGGAGCGAATCTCCATTCCGCTCATCGCCAACGGCGACGTTCGCTCCGCCGCCGACGCGCTCTCCCTTTTGGAGGAAACCGGCGCCCAGGCCGTTATGGTGGGCAGGGGCGCTCAGGGGCGGCCCTGGGTATTTCGGGAAATATCCGCCGCTTTGGAGGGAACCTCCGCGCCGGAGCTTTCCCGGCGGGAGAAAATGGAGCTGGCGCAGGAGCATATCGAGCTGATAGTCCGCTTCAAGGGCGAGCGGATCGGCGTTCTCGAAGCCCGCAAGCACGCCGCCTGGTACGTTCACGGCGTAAACGGGGCCGCCGCTCTCCGGGAGGAGATAAATCGGGCCTCCACCCTGGAAAAAATGCGGGAAATATTAAAAAAAGCTATTGACGAGGATTGACGTTTTTGGTATAATAAAAATGATAATAATCAATAAAGAGGAAAGGACGAATAAGCATGGACGACAAAATTCTGTATGAAGGACTCACCTATGACGATGTACTGCTCATTCCCCAAAAGTCCGACGTTTACGGCAATGTTGACCTGACCACCCAGCTTACGAAGAAGATTCGGCTGAACGTTCCGCTGATGAGCGCGGCCATGGACACGGTTACTGAGTCGGCCCTCGCCATCGCCATGGCCCGAGAGGGCGGCATAGGCATCATTCACAAGAACATGACCATTGAGGCCCAGGCCACCGAGGTGGACAAGGTCAAGCGCAGCGAACACGGAGTTATCGTCGATCCATTTTCACTTTCTCCGGACAACACTTTGGCCGAGGCGGACGCTCTTTGCGCCAAATACAAGATAAGCGGCGTACCCATTACCAAGCGGGGGCGGTTGGTGGGCATACTCACCAACCGGGATCTGAGGTTTGAAACGGATTTCACCAAGAAGATCGAGGAGGTCATGACCAAGGACAACCTCATCACCGCTCCCGAGGGGACCACGCTCGAGGACGCCCAGCAGATACTGCGCCGCCACAAAATTGAGAAGCTTCCCATCGTGGACAAGGACGGTATGCTCAAGGGCCTTATCACCATTAAGGACATTAAAAAGGCCGTCCGCTACCCCAACAGCGCCCGTGACGAGAGCGGCCGTCTGCTGGTGGGCGCGGCCATAGGCATTACCAACGACATTTTGGACCGCGTTCGGGCCTTGGTGGACGCCAAGGTGGACGTGCTGGTGCTGGACAGCGCCCACGGTCACAGCCAGAATATAATGAACGCCATCGACAAGGTAAAGGCGTCGTTCCCGGACGTGCAGCTCATCGCGGGCAATATCGCCACCGCCGAGGCGGCTAAGGACCTCATCGAGCATGGGGTTGACGCGGTGAAGGTGGGCATTGGCCCCGGCTCCATATGCACCACCAGAGTTGTGGCCGGTATAGGAGTTCCCCAGATAACGGCGGTCATGAACGCTTACAGCGTGGCCAAGGATTATGGTGTGCCCGTCATAGCCGACGGCGGCGTTAAGTACAGCGGCGACCTGCCCAAGGCCATTGCCGCCGGGGCGGACGTGATAATGCTGGGGTCTTTGCTGGCGGGCTGCGAGGAAAGTCCCGGACGGACGGAGATATATCAGGGCCGTCAGTTCAAGGTTTATCGCGGCATGGGCAGCATAGCGGCCATGGAGAGCGGGAGCAAGGATCGCTATTTCCAGACCGGCAGTCAGAAGCTCGTACCCGAGGGCGTAGAGGGCCGCGTACCCTACAAGGGACATTTGAGCGAGACAGTGTTCCAGCTTTTGGGCGGACTGAAAAGCGGCATGGGCTACTGCGGCACCGCCACCATCCCCGAGCTTAAGGAGCGGGGGCGGTTTGTGCGGATAACCGGCGCGGGCCTGAAGGAGAGCCATCCCCACGACGTACATATAACTAAGGAAGCGCCCAACTATAGCGCGAACGTGTAACGCAATAAGTAATAAAGGGCCGCCGCCGGGCGGCCCTTTGTGCGTGGAATTTGATTCACGGGCGGTATGGTCCATGGAGGAAAGGGAACGTAAATATGGTAATCCACGATAAATGTAACCTGGATTCCGTAGGGGCGCGCATTGCGCGTCCGCCTACACAGATTTACAGTAATTTTGAGACTAAATCATTAGACGCAACAACACAATTTATCATATTCCCAAAACTTCGTAAACGCCTTCGGCGTTGTTTGTCGCAATAACTTTTATTTCTGTGTACTTTTGCGCGGCAAAAGTACCAAAAGCAGGGGTACCCCGCAAAACGGCGAAGCCGATTTTGTGGGGAAAAGGAGGAGCAGCGAGGTGAGCCACGTTTCGATTTCCCAAATCGAAACAAGCGAACCGAGCTTGCGACGACGCTCCCCCGGACCCCCTAGGGCGTTTAAGGGGAACTGCGGTTCCCCTTAAAAATCCCCTGGGGTTGGTCGCTTATACGATGGCAGGCTTGATTTTTGCCGTGCTTACGGGTCGCGGGAGCGCAATGCGCTCCCCTACGATATCAAGGCTATATTTTAATAATTTTATACATTTTGCGCAAATGTTTCCCATAATAATGTTCATAATTTTCACCGTAAACGTTAAATGGCGGACGGCCAATGGCCGCCCCTACGGAGGGTGGGGAACCATAAACGTGTTGTTTGTGGGGTTTTCATTGCCCGCAATTCCGTTTACAGTAACGATTATAAAATTAATTATCGCAAATTTTACGTCAAACGTCACGGCAAATACTATCCCAAATACCTTTGCCCGCGAAAAAGGCGCCGGGGCAACGCCCCGACGCCGCGAGAAGGTCTATAAGCCGAGTTCTGTCTTGAACAGTCATCTATCTAGGCCTTACGTCTCCGCAAGGCTCTGGCCGCCCTTCGGAACGGACCGGGCAAGTCATTGTTCCAGTCGGCGTTGCTTCGGGTGGGGTTTGCAGAGCGCTCCGAATTGCCCCGGAGCCGGTGGGCTCTTACCCCGCCTTTCCATCCTTACCGCTTGCGCGGCGGTTTATTTCTGTTGCACTTTCCCTAGAGTCGCCTCCGCCGGGATTTCTCCGGCACCCTGCCCTGTGAAGCTCGGACTTTCCTCATTGACGGGTCTCCCCGCCCCCGCGACTGTCCGGCCTTCTCGCAGAACTATTATATCACTGGGCGGCAAATTTGTCAAGGGTCTGTTCCCCTTGGCCCGCCTGCTGTGCCGAAGCGTCCGAGGGCAAAGCCCTGCAACAGTCGGTCAGCGGCCGCAGCACGTCGTCCCAAAGGTACACGGCGGCGGAATCCGCTTCCGGCTCCATATCCGTGACCCTAAAGACCTGCTTCCCCTGGCGGTAGACCGTGCCGCAGTCAAAGGCATCCACCCTCAGCACCCGGTCGCCGCACATCTGAGCCACGTACAGAGTACCGCAGTCCATGGCCCGGGAGGTGTCGTTCATAACCGACACCCTCACCCCGGCGGAACCGGCGCTGAACCTGTTCAGGAACAGCCCCCGACGCTCGCCGTTGACCACAAAATAGTCCGCCTCGTCAGGATAGGTCAAAAGGTAATTTTCGGCCACGCTGCCGCTGTAAACGTAAACCGTCATATCGCTGTCCGCAAAGGCCAGCTCCCCAATACTCATGACGGTGGAGGGTACGGTCAGGCTGGTGAGGGACGATGTGGCAAAGGCCCCGTTAAAGATGTAGCCCACTCCGGCGGGAACGGTGAACTTGCCTGTCCGCCCGGGAGGATATACGCCCAGCACCTTGCTGCCGCCGGACGTGTAGTAGATGACGCCGTCCTCGGAGCTGTAGTAGGGGTTCCCCTTTATGTCGATATAGTCCAGGGAGTCGCAGCCGTAAAACACCAGATTGCTCAGGCTCTCCAGGGCGGAGGGCAGAGTCACGCGCTCCAGACCCGTACCGGCAAAGGCCATATAGCGTATGTTCGTGACGGTATTGGGTATCTGTATCTCTGTGAGGGATGCGCAGCCCAAAAACAGGCCGCTGGGTATTTCCGCGAGGCCCCTGGGCAACGTCACGTCGCTGAGGCTCGGGCAGAGGGCGAAGGCCATATCCCCAACGCTGTACGCGCTGTCGGGGATATGGGCGGACTCCAGCGCAAGGCAGCCGTAAAAGGCGTTCTCGCCTATGCTCGTCAGCCCGTAGCCGAGCTCCGCCCGGCTCAAGCCCATGCAGCCCATGAAAGCCCCGTTTTCTACTTTCTCAAGCCCCCTCAGATCAAGCTCGCCGCTCAGCCCGGCGCAGTCTTTAAAAGCCTCGTAGCCTATTTCGGTCACGTTGCTTGAATCGAGGGTTATCTCCGTCTCGGTCAGGCCGCTAAAGGCCTCGTCCCCAATATATGTCAGCTTATCGCCAAGCTCCAGGCGGCTCAGGCCCGCGCAGCCCTTGAAAACTCCGCTTTCTATTTTTTCAAGCCCTCTCAGGTCAAGCTCGCCGCTCAGCTTGGCGCAGTTCCTAAAGGCGTCGTAGCCTATTTCGGTCACGTTGCTTGAATCGAGGGTTATCTCCGTCTCGGTCAGGCCGCTAAAGGCCTCGCTCCCAATATATGTAAGCTTATCGCCAAGCTCCAGGCGGCTCAGAGCGGTACAGCCGTAAAAGGCCCGGCTGCCGATCCTGACGGGGGCGCCCCGAAAAGTTATCTCGTCAAACTCGCTGTACTCAAAAAATTTGTCGGGTATCTCGGTGATATTTTTGCCGATGACGGCCCTTTTCGACGGTTTGTGGGGCAGGCCGAGTTTGAAATCGGTCACCTGGTCGCCGATTATCAGTTCTTCAACGGACACGCCGGCAAAAGCCTGAGTCCCCACAGTTTCCAAATTGCTCTGAACCGTAAGGCCGGTAATATTTTTGTTGTAGTAAAAGGCGTAAGGCTCCACCGTGGTCAAGGTCTCGGGAAGCACATAGTGAGTTTTGACCGCCTGATCAAGGCCCCTGTGGGTGCAGGCGCTGTCGCCGATAGCGGTCACCGGACAGCCGCCCAGCTCCGAGGGAATGACCAGATTGCCGTCCCCGTCCGGATGTTCGCCGGTGATCCTGGTTATGGTGGCCTCGCCGTTTTCGACGGTATAGGTGTAGAAGCCCTCGGTGAACTGCTCCGCCGAGGCGGCGGCGCACAGGCCCAGAGCAGCCAAAATCGCGGCCGCTATCGCTGTCAAAGCTTTTTTCATAAGAATGTCCTCCTCAGTCCTGTCACGGCGTAAAAAATGCGCCGCTCGTATTGTTGGGGCAGCGCACAAAAAACGTCTGCCAAGGCTTATTGCTGCGAGACAACTTCACTCCATCTGAAAACACGATAAGAAATGAATACCAAAGCATACGTTTTTTTCATATACGTACACCTACCGTGATCTCAGAATAATATCCAGTTGTCTCGCAGGACTATTCTATCACATTTTCCACGGTTTGTAAAGAGTTTTTTTTAGAATAAGGGAAGCTCGAAAGGGAACCCCCTTTCGATAAAAAACATAAAATCCCGGGGCGTGTACCCGGGATTGTATCAGGCTGCTGGCAAACCCTATGCACGATGGGGAAAGCTCGAAAGGGAACTCCCTTTCGATAAAAACATAAAATCCCGGGGCGTGTACCCGGGATTTTATACTATAATCGGGGTAGAAATATTGGTTTTGTCATGACAAAACCAATATTTCGTAAGCGAAAGCGCCCGATGCAGAAAAAGGCACCGCGGGAAAAACCGTTCGGGTTGTTCCCGCGAGAGCGTTTTTTTATATCAGTCCACAAGCTTGATAATAGCCATGGGAGCGTTATCGCCCCGGCGCACGCCGGTCTTGATTATCTGCGTGTAGCCGCCCTGACGCTCCCCATACTTGGGAGCCAGCTCGTCGAATACCTTCTTGACCACGTCCTCCTTGGTGATAAACGCAAGGGCCTGACGGCGCGCGTGAAGGTCGCCCCTCTTACCGAGAGTTATCATGTTCTCAGCCAGAGTGCGAACCTCCTTTGCCCGGGTCACAGTTGTTTCGATTTTGCCGTTGTCCAGGAGAGCCGTTACCATGCCGCGGAGCATAGCCATTCTGTGGTCGGTGGTGCGACCGAGCTTTCTTGTTCCAGCCATTGATATTTCCTCCTATAACGGGTCAAAAGACCGCTGTTGAATTTTGCCGGATCAGGTCCGGGGTCAATCCTCTTCGGGCGCAAAGCTCAAGCCCAGATTTTGGAGCTTGTTGCAAACCTCGTCCAAGGACTTGCGGCCCAGGTTGCGGACCTTCATCATTTCTTCTTCTCTGCGCTGGGTCAGATCCTCGACGGTGTTGATTCCCGCGCGCTTGAGGCAGTTGTAGGAACGAACCGAAAGATCCAGCTCCTCGATTGTCATTTCCAGAACCTTTTCCTTCTTAGTCTCTTCCTTCTCTACCATGGTTTCTACGTTCATCGCCTCGTCGGTGAGCTGGATGAAGAGCATCATGTGATCGTTGATGATCTTGGCCGCCAGGCTGATAGCCTCGTCGGCGGTCTTGGTGCCGTTTGTCCAGACCTCCACAGTGAGCTTGTCGTAGTCGGTACTCTGTCCCACACGGGTGTTCTCGACAGTGTAATTCACCTTGTGGACAGGGGTATAAATGGAGTCCACGGGAATGAGGCCGATGAGGGGCTGACTGAGCGCCTTGTTCCTCTCGGCGCTGTCATAGCCGCGGCCCTTGTTCACCGTGAGTTCCATGTAGAGCTTTGCGTCGTCATTGAGGGTGGCGATATGCAGGTCGCCGTTGATTATCTCTATGTCGCTGTCGCACTTGATGTCGCGGGCACAGAGTTCGCCGGCGCCCTCTGCCTCAACGTAAACGGTCTTGGGGCCGTCGCCGTGAAGCTTGATTATCACCTGCTTGATGTTCAGCACGATCTCGCTGACATCCTCCTTGACGCCGGGGATGGTGGAAAACTCGTGCTGGATGCCGTCAATTTTTATCGAGGTGAAGGCCGCGCCTTCCAGCGAGGACAGCATCATTCTGCGAAGGGAATTGCCCAGGGTCGTACCGTAGCCCCTCTGCAGGGGAGACACAGTGTACTTACCGTAGGAACCGTCCTCGCTGAGCGTGACCCGCTCCACGCGAGGCTTTTCAAATCTCAAATCTGTCATAGTTATACCCTCCTACTCAAATTACTAATACTGATAGGTTTGACCGAGGGAGTCTATTACTTGGAGTACAACTCAACTATAAGCGTTTCGCTGATCTCAAAGTCAATATCGTCTCTCTTGGGCATATCGGCGACAGTGGCAGTGAGAGTATTCTTATCCATGCTGAGCCACTTGGGCACGCTGCGGGTGGAATTAGCCTCTACTATATTCTTCATCCAGTCGGCGGTAGCGGTCTTTTCCCGAAGGGAGATGACCTGACCGGTCTTGACCAGATAAGAAGGGATGTTCACGCGCTTGCCGTTTACCAGCACGTGACCGTGGGTAACTATCTGACGGGCCTGACGGCGGGTGTCCGCAAGACCGAGCCGGAAGATAACGTTGTCGAGTCTGCTTTCAAGGATGGAGAGCAGGTTTTCACCGGTGATACCCTCTCTCTTTTCCGCCAGCTCAAAATACTTTCTGAACTGCTTTTCCATGACGCCGTAAATGAACTTGGCCTTCTGCTTTTCATTGAGCTGGAGGCCGTACTCAGACTGCTTTCTTCTCTGAGGGCCGGGGTTGCGTCTGCTCTTTTTGTCAATGCCCATAACGCTGGGCTCAATGCCCAAAGTTCTGCACCGCTTGAGAACGGGCTGCATATTTTTTGCCATTGCGGTAACCTCCTTCTAAAATCAGACTCTTCTTCTCTTGGGGGGACGGCAGCCATTGTGAGGAATGGGAGTCACGTCCTTGATAAGAGTTACTTCGAGACCCGCGGCCTGGAGGGCACGGATCGCGGCCTCACGACCGGCGCCGGGGCCTTTTACGAATACCTCGACGACCTTAAGACCGTGTTCCATAGCGGCCTTTGCCGCGGTTTCGGCGGCTGTCTGCGCCGCGAAGGGAGTGCTCTTTTTGCTGCCGCGGAAGCCGAGTCCGCCCGCGCTGGCCCAGGAAAGAGCGTTGCCGTTAACGTCGGTGATGGTGACGATGGTGTTGTTGAAGGTGCTGCTGATATGAGCGGCGCCCCGTTCGATATTCTTGCGCTCTCTGCGCTTACGAACTGTTCTCTTGACTGTCTTAGCCATACTCTCTCCTCCTCACTCCTTCTTATCTGCAATGGAACGCTTAGGTTCCTTGCGGGTCCGGGCGTTGGTTTTTGTTCTCTGGCCACGGCAGGGAAGTCCCTTTCTGTGGCGGGATCCACGGTAGGAGCCTATCTCGATGAGGCGCTTAATGTTCAGCGCCACGTCTCTGCGAAGGTCGCCCTCGACAACGTATTCCTTGTCGATGGCCTCGCGAAGCTTCGCGACGTCGTCCTCCGTGAGATCTTTTACACGGGTATCGGGGTTGATACCGGTTTCTGCAAGGATTTTATTAGCACTGCTTCTGCCAATGCCGTAAACATATGTGAGACCGATCTCTACACGCTTTTCACGGGGCAAATCTACACCGGCTATTCTTGCCATCCTTTAATACACCTCCAAAAATTTTAAAAAACTTTTTTGGGAAGCTCTGACCAAATCCGGCGCGTCACGGACTGACGCGATTTTCCTCATTTTGCCGCCTGGGCGGCGCGGGCGTGATTTTTCAGAGGTTCCTTTTCGGCGCGGAGAACTGTCCGCGCTTAGTTTATATGGTAGGGTGATGCGCGTTTTGGGCAGCCAGCGGGATAACCGCCGGCTTCAGCCGCGCCCGCAGCGAAATGATCAGCCCTGCTTCTGCTTATGCTTAGGGTTTTCGCAGATCACCATGATTCTGCCTTTTCTCTTTATTATTTTGCACTTCTCGCAAATAGGTTTTACAGAGGGTCTTACCTTCATCTCAATTACCTCCTAAAATTCACTGACGTGAATGTGACGAATCTTATTTTGCTCTCCATGTGATCCTGCCCCTGGTCAGGTCGTAGGGCGAAAGCTCCACCGTAACCTTATCGCCGGGCAGTATCCTTATGAAGTTCATACGAAGCTTGCCTGAAATGTGAGCCAGGATCTTGTGTCCGCCTTGCAGCTCCACTTGAAACATCGTGTTGGGCAGAGCCTCCAGTACGGTACCTTCCAGCTCGATAGCATCGTCCTTAGCCATGGTGACAACCTCCTTCGGCGCTGAGCCGTTTTATTGCCTTTCTGATATGTGCGTCGCACTCCAGGGCGGAAAGCTCCGTTTCCGCTCCCAGGGGGGCGATATGCTTTAACCGTTTTTTCTTGGGCGAGGCCAGGGTGCGGCTCTTTCCGTCCGCCACAAGGGCGAAGGGCGCCTCCACGCCGATAACCAGGTACAACCGTCCCCGGTCGCGGCCCGCCGTCGATTCTACCAACGCGCCCGCCTTCACGTTCCCACCGCCTTACGCTTCAAGGGTGAGAAAGACGGGGCCGTTGTCCGTGACTACAACAGTATTTTCGTAGTGAGCTGAAAGACTTTTGTCGTTTGTCCTGCAAGTCCAGCCGTCCCGCCGGTCAAAATTGACCTCGTAGCCGCCGGCGGTGATCATAGGCTCGATGGCGATGACCATGTTCTTCACGAGCCGGACTCCGTGGCCCGGCCGCCCAAAGTTGGGAACGTCGGGAGCCTCGTGCAGCTCCCTGCCCACGCCGTGGCCCACCAAAGCCCTGACCACGCCGAAGCCGTTTTCCTCGGCAAAGGTCTGAACCGCGCTGCCAATGTCGCCGATGCGGTTGCCCGCCGCCGCCATGGCCGCTCCCCGGAAGAAACACTCCTTGGTGACGTCCATGAGCCGCCGGGCCTCGTTGCTGACCTCCCCCACCGGGAAGGTTCGGGCCGCGTCGCCGTGGTAGCCCTTGTAAAAGGCCCCCACGTCCACGCTGACGATATCGCCCTCCCGAAGTATCTCCCTGCGGGAGGGGATGCCGTGAACGACCACCTCGTTGCGGGATATGCAGCAGCAGGCCGGAAAGCCGTGATACCCCTTAAAGGAGGGGACGGCCCCGTGGGAAAGGATTACCTTTTCCACCGCCGCGTCAAGCTCCGCCGTGGACATTCCCGGGCGCACCGCCTCCGCCGCCCTTTCCAGGGCAGCGGCGACTATTTTGCCAGCTTCGGACATTTTTTCGATATCGGATTTTGTTTTAATCGTGATCATCAGTTTACTCCAAGAGCCTCAAGCACGTTTTTCGTGGTGTCGGCAAGCTCCTCGCAGCCCTTAGCCGTGCGCAGGAGGCTGCGCTCCTGGTAAAACCTTCTGAGGGGTTCCGTCTGAGCGTGGTAAACGCTGAGCCGTTCCCGAACGGTTTCCGCCGCGTCGTCGGCCCGCCTTATCAGCTCGCCGCCGCACTTGTCGCACTTGCCCTCCGTTTTAGGCGGGTTATAGCGCACATGGTAGGGCGCCGCGCAGACGCTGCATTCCCGCCGTCCGCCGAGCCGCTGTACGATGTCCTCGTCGTCCACCCTTATCTCAAGGGCGCAGTCCAAGTTTATCCCCATGCTCTCCATGGCCTCGGCCTGGGGGATGGTGCGGGGAAAGCCGTCCAAGATATATCCGGCCTCGCAGTCAGGCTCGGCCAGGCGTTCCTTTACCATAGAAATGACCACGTCGTCGGGAACCAGGTCGCCCTTGGCTATATAGTCCTGGGCCGCCAGTCCCAGCGGAGTCCGCTCGCTTATAGCTTTTCTGATTATCGCACCGGTGGAGATGTGGGGAATGGCGAAGCGCTTTTCCAGCATTTCCGCCTGAGTTCCCTTTCCGCCGCCGGGAGGTCCCATAATTGTAATTTTCATGCTGACAACCTCCGCCAGCCAATTACTCAAGGAAGCCCTTGTAATGGCGCATCAGCATCTGGCTCTCCAACTGCTTAACAGTCTCCAGGGCAACGCCCACGACGATGAGCAAGCTGGTGCCGGTGAGGGCGAGAGAGCTGAGGTTGGACAGGAATATCTCGCTGATAATGATGGGCAGTACGGCCACGATGCCCAGGAAGCAGGCGCCCACAAGGGTTATTCTGGAAAGCACCTTAGAGATATAGTCGCTAGTGGGCTTACCGGGGCGCAGGCCGGGTACCATGCCGTTGTTATGCTTGATGTTGTTGGATACCTCGATGGGGTTGAAGGTGATGGACGTATAGAAATACGTGAAGCCCACGATCAAAAGGAAGTATACAACGGGATAGAATATCATGCTGGGTATCCTTGCCATTCCCTGACCGTTGCCTATGATGAAGGAAGCGATCTTGTAGAGTATGCCGCTCTGGCTGCGGCTGAAAAGCTGCGCCAGCGTGGCGGGGAAGGTGATGATGCTCATGGCGAAGATGATGGGGATAACGCCCGCCATGGCCACCTTGATGGGAATGAAGGTGGACTGACCGCCGTACATTTTCCGGCCAACCACGCGCTTGGCGTACTGGACGGGGATCCTCCGCTCAGCCTCGTTGACAAGAACGACGAAAGCGATGGAGGCGATGATATATACAAGCAGCAGCACAAGCATCCACCACTTGTTCTGGCCGCCGGTCATGAAGGAGTTCCAGGCGGAAACGGCCATGTTGGGAACACGGCAGACGATACCGGCGAAGATCAGCATGGAAATGCCGTTGCCGATGCCCTTGCCCGTGATCTCCTCGCCCAGCCACATTAGGAAGGCCGTACCGGCTGTAAAGGACACGATAATGGTGAGCATTACCAGCCAGTGGGGGATGCCGCTTACGGTGGCGACGGCTCCCTGACGGTCAAGAGTGATGCCTAAGCCCCAGGCCTGAAGGGCCGCCAGGGCTACCGTCACGTAACGGGTGATCTTGGTTATCTTTTTTCTGCCCTCTTCACCCTCCTTGCTCATGCGCTCCAGGGCGGGGATAGCCACGCAGAGGAGCTGCATAATGATGGAGCTGTTGATATAGGGGGTGATGGACATGGCAAATATGGTGGCGTTGGACAGGTTGCCGCCGGAGAAGGTGTCCAAAAGGTTGAACAGGGTGCTGCCGGTGCCGTTGCCCGCGATCCAGGCGGACACCACGTCGGCGTCCAGCCACGGAACGGGGATAACGCTGCCCAAACGGAAAATTACCAGCATAAGGAAGGTATAGAGTATTTTCTTTCTTAAATCGGGGATCCTCCATGCGTTGCGAATCGTATCGAGCACGTCAGATCACCTCCACCTTACCGCCGGCCGCGGCTATCTTTTCAGCCGCTCCTTTTGTAAATCTTACAGCCTTTACAGTCAGGCTTTTGGTGAGTTCACCCCTGCCGAGGATCACTACGCCGTCCATGATCTTGGATATAACGCCAGCCTCCTTGAGGGCGGCGGCGTCAACAACGGCGCCGTTCTCGAACTTGTTCAGCTCGGAAACGTTCACCTCCATATAGGACTTGGCAAAGACGTTGTTAAAGCCTCTCTTGGGCAAACGTCTGTACAAAGGCATCTGGCCGCCTTCAAAGCCGGGCCTTACGCCGCCGCCGCTGCGGGCGTTCTGGCCCTTATGGCCGCGGCCGGCCGTTTTGCCGTTGCCGGAACCGGCGCCGCGGCCCTTTCTCTTGGGCTCGGTTTTGCTGCCGGGTACGGGACTAAGCTCGTAAAGTTTCATTTGCCACACCTCCCTTAGACTTCTTCAACTGTTACAAGGTGACTTACCCTGTTGACCATGCCTCTCATCTGAGGGGTATCGGCCTTGAGTACAACGTCACGTATCTTCTTCAAACCCAGAGCCTCCACAGTGGCGATCTGGTCGGCCTTGCGGCCGATTGTGCTTTTGACAAGCGTTATTTTAAGCTGTGCCACGTTCGTTCTCCTCCTTACAGCTCTTTGGCGTCCTTGCCCCTGAGCCGCGCCACTTCCTCGGCGTTCTTCAAAGAGGCCAGGCCCTGCATAGTAGCGCGGACCACGTTGGTGGGGTTGTTGCTGCGAAGGCACTTTGTCCGGATATTCTTGATACCCGCGGCCTCCATCACCGCGCGGACGCTGCCGCCGGCGATGATACCGGTACCTTCCTTAGCGGGCATGATGAGTACCCTGCCCGCGCCGAACACGCCGGTGATCTCGTGAGGAATGGTATCCTCCGAAAGGGGGACGGAAATCATGTTCTTCTTGGCGTCCTCAATGCCCTTGCGGATAGCGTCGGGAACTTCCGCCGCCTTACCCATGCCGCAGCCTACCTTGCCCTTGCCGTCGCCGACTACCACCAGAGCGCTGAAGCGCATGGTACGGCCGCCCTTGACGGTCTTGGCTACGCGGTTAAGTCTTACGACCTTTTCTATAAGCTCCGGTCCAGCGTCCCGATCCCGATCCCTGCGATCTCTGCGGGGTCTGTCAGAGCGTCTGTCGCCGCGGCTGCCTCTCTCGGGCCGCTCGGCTCTCTGCTCGCTCTTTTGCTCGGTTCTCTGTTCGGTTTTCTGCTCGGTGTTCTGCTCGTTTATCTGTTCTGCCATTTGACTTCTTCCTCCTTCCTTAGAACTCAAGGCCGCCCTCACGGGCGCCCTGGGCCAGAGCCGCTACTCTGCCGTGATAGATGTAGCCGCTGCGGTCGAATACAACCGATGTGATGCCTGCCGCCTTGGCCTTTTCGGCAACTGCCTGACCGACCTTTTTGGCAGCCTCCACATTTCCGCCGTACTCCTCTTTGAATTCAAGGCTGGAAGCGGAAACCAGGGTCACGCCCTTTTCATCGTCGATGAGCTGGGCGTACATATTGTTAAGGCTACGGAATACGTTGAGACGGGGACGCTGAGCTGTACCGACAATTTTATTACGAATACGGCGATGTCTCTTGAGCCGCGCCTTATTACTGTTGGGCTTACTAATCATCTCGCCAATCTCCTCTCTTATTTCTTAGCCTTACCGGCCTTGCCTTCCTTGCGGATGATATGCTCGGAGACATACTTGATGCCCTTGCCCTTATAAGGCTCGGGGCCTCTCTTCTCCCTGATCTCCGCGGCGACCTGGCCGACTGTCTGTTTATCGGCGCCCTTGACGATAATGCTCGTCTGAGAGGGACACTCGATGGTAATGCCCTCTACGGGCGAATACTCAACAGGGTGAGAATAGCCCAGGTTGAGAACCAGGGTCTTGCCCTGCATCTGGGCGCGGTAGCCCACGCCGTTTATCTCCAGTTCCTTGGAGAAGCCGTCGGTCACGCCGACAACCATATTGTGCAGCAGGCTGCGGGTAAGGCCGTGGAGGCTCTTGTGAGCCTTGTCCTCGCTGGGACGGGCCACGGTCACTACGCCGGACTCCTGCTTTATTATCATATCACCGTGGAGCTGCTTGGTGAGGGTACCCTTGGGGCCCTTAACGGTTACCACATTGCCCTCGGCAATGTCAACGGTAACTCCGGCCGGTACGGTGATAGGCATTCTTCCTATTCTTGACATAATATCATCACCTGATTCCTTCCACTACCATACGATAGCAAGAACTTCACCGCCGACCTTCTCCGCTCTTGCTTTCTTATCCGTCATAACGCCCTTGGACGTTGAAACAATAGCTACGCCCAGGCCCTTGAGTACATAAGGGATCTCCTCCTTACCGGCGTACACGCGCAGGCCGGGCTTGGATATCCTTTTAAGGCCGGAGATGACCTTTTCGTTATTCTTGCCGTACTTGAGAACTATATGGATGATCCCCTGGTTTCCGTCGTCAATAACGTCAAAGCTCTTGATATAGCCTTCGTCAAGAAGGATCTGAGCGATGGCCTTCTTCATGTTGGAAGCGGGAACATCGACTGCTTTATGCTTCGCGGAGCAAGCGTTCCGGATGCGGGTGAGCATATCCGCGATAGGATCTGTGATTTGCATGAGTAAACCTCCTTTTCCAAAAGCTTTATTTTACCAGCTTGCCTTCTTGACGCCGGGGATCTGGCCCTTGTAAGCCAGCTCTCTGAAGCAGATACGGCAGATGCCGTAATTGCGCAGGTATGCGTGGGGGCGGCCGCAGATCTTGCAGCGGTTGTAAGCCCGAGTGCTGTACTTGGGCCTTCTCTGCTGCTTGAGTTTCATAGATGTTTTAGCCATTATCTCTTACCTCCTTAGCTTCTGGTAAAGGGCGCGCCGAGGAGCGTAAGCAGCTCGCGGCCTTCTTCGTCTGTCTTAGCCGTGGTAACAAATATGATGTCCATGCCCCTGATCTTGTCGATCTTGTCATACTCGATCTCGGGGAAAATAAGCTGTTCCTTAACGCCCAGGGAGTAATTGCCCCGGCCGTCGAAGGCGTTGGGGTTTATGCCGCGGAAGTCTCTTACGCGGGGGAGCGCCACATTGAAAAGGCGGTCTACGAACTCATACATTTTCTCGCCGCGGAGCGTCACCTTTACGCCGATGTTCATGCCCTGGCGGATCTTGAAGTTGGCCACGCTCTTCTTGGCCTTGGTGACAACGGGCTTCTGACCGGTTATAGTGGCCAGGTCGTTAGCGGCGGCGTCGATGACCTTGGGATTGTCCTTGGCCTCGCCCAGACCGATGTTCACAACGACCTTCTCCAGCTTGGGTATCTGCATAACGCTCTTGTACTCAAACTTCTTAAAGAGAGCGGGAGCGACTTCATTCTGATAAAGTGTTTTGATATTAGACATGGCTGCTACCTCCTTTCAATCACTTCTCAAAGGTCTCGCCGCACTTCTTGCAGACGCGGACCTTTGTGCCGTCGCCGAGGACGGTATAGCCTATTCTGGTAGCCTGATGGCACTTGTCGCAGACGTGCATTACGCTGGCGGCGCTGACGGAGGCCTCCTGATGGATAATGCCGCCGATCTCGCCCTGTCTGCGGGGCTTCTTATGCTTGGTAGCCATGTTTATGCCCTCGATGATAACGCGCTTTTTGTCGTTATCCACCTTGAGTACCTTGCCCTTTTTGCCCTTATCCTCACCGCTGATAACGACAACGGTATCGTTCTTTTTGATGTGCATAGTGTTCATTGCCTTACCTCCCATTAGAGGACCTCGGGGGCAAGGGAGAGGATCTTCATGTAGTCATGGTCTCTCAACTCTCTCGCTACCGGTCCAAATATACGGGTGCCTCTGGGGTTTTTATCTTCCTTGATGATGACGGCGGCGTTTTCGTCGAACTTGATATAGGTGCCGTCGGCCCGGCGCACGCCCTTGCGGCTGCGGACGATAACGGCCTTAACCACGTCGCCCTTCTTGACCATGCCGCCCGGCGCCGCCTTCTTGACGGAAGCGACCACAACATCACCAATATTGCCATATCTTCTGAGGGAGCCGCCCAGCACCCGGATGCACATAAGCTCCTTGGCGCCCGTGTTGTCGGCAACCTTTAACAGAGTCTGCTGTTGGATCATGTATTATTCACTCCTTCTTTCCTTAGAAAAGGATTACTTCGCCTTCTCTACGATCTCCACTAATCTCCATCTCTTGTCGTGGCTGAGAGGACGGGTTTCCATTATCCTTACCCGGTCGCCGACCTTGCAGGTGTTTTCCTCGTCGTGAGCCTTTATCCTAACGGTTCTCTTGACAACCTTACCATAGAGAGGGTGCTTTACGCTGTCTTGAATGGCTACGACCACGGTCTTATCCATCTTGTCGCTGACCACTCTGCCTACTCTTACCTTACGATAATTTCTTTCAGACATTTTATATCCTCCTTCCTATGCTTACCGGCCCATTTCTTTTTCGCGAATGATCGTGTTGACCTTGGCGATATCCTTTTTAGTGGCGGAAATTCGCATGGGGTTGTCAAGCTGATTAGTCGCGTGCTGGAATCTCAGGTTGAAAAGCTCCTTTTTAAGGTCTGCAAGCTTTGCCTGTAATTCTTCGGGACTCATTTCACGGATCTCGTTGATTTTCATTAGCCTTCAGCCTCCGTTTCCTCTGCTTCACGGGCGACGAACTTGCACTTGATGGGAAGCTTGTGCATAGCCAGACGAAGGGCCTCCTTGGCCACGTCCTCGGCTACGCCGCCGATCTCAAACATTACTCTGCCGGGCTTTACCACGGCTACCCAGTACTCGGGAGAGCCTTTACCGCTACCCATTCGGGTCTCGGCGGGCTTCTCAGTGATGGGCTTGTCGGGGAATATCTTGATCCACACCTGACCGCCGCGCTTGGTATAACGGGTCATGGCGATACGGGCGGCTTCTATCTGGTTGCTGGTGATCCAGGCGGGTTCCAGGGCCTGAAGGCCGAAGTCGCCGTAAGTCACCTTATTGCCCCGCTGGGCCGTGCCGGTGAGGCGGCCGCGGAACTGCTTTCTGTGCTTAACTCTTTTGGGCATTAACATTATTTGCGTCCCCCTTCCTGAGGTCTTTTTTTGCTCTCGGGAAGTATTTCGCCCTTGTAGATCCAAACCTTGCAGCCTATTTTGCCATAAGTGGTATTGGCCTCGGCAAAGCCGTAGTCGATATCCGCGCGGAGGGTCTGAAGGGGAATTGTTCCTTCGTGGTACTGTTCAGTTCTGGCGATTTCGGCGCCGCCCAGACGGCCGGAGCACATGGTCTTGATGCCCTTGGCGCCGAATCTCATGCTTCCGCGCATGGCGCCCTTCATGGCGCGGCGGAAGGATACGCGCTTCTCAAGCTGGGCGGCGATGCCCTCGGCCACGAGCTGAGCGTTCAGCTCCGGCTGCTTGATCTCGGCGATATTGATATACACCTGCTTATCGGTGAGCTTGGAGACCTCGGCCTTCAGCTTTTCGATATTTTCGCCCTTGGGTCCGATGACCAGGCCGGGCTTGGCGGTGTGAACCGTAATGCGCAGAGTGTTGGCCTTTTTCTCGATCTCGATGCGGGAAACACCTACGCTGTAAAGCTTTTTCTTAAGATATTCACGGATCCTGTAGTCCTCTACAAGGTTGTCTCCGAACGCGCCGTCGGCGGCGTACCATCTGGAGTCCCAATCCTTGATAATGCCTATTCTTATGCCGTGGGGATTAACTTTCTGACCCATAACTGCGCCTCCCTTACTCTTTCTCTTTTACGACGATTGTAATGTGACTGGTCCGTTTCATGATCCGGAACGCTCTGCCCTGGGCCCGGGGACGGATGCGCTTGAGGGTGGGACCCTCGTTGGCGTATATCTCGGAGATATAGAGGTTGTCCCTGCTCATGGAGAAGTTATTCTCGGCGTTTGCCACAGCGCTGCCAAGGAGCTTTATCAGGAGCTCGCTGGCGGCCTTGGGGGTATTGTTGAGGATACCCATAGCCTCGCCCACAGGCTTGTTCCTGATGAGGTCATTTACAATCTTGACTTTTCTGGGGGATATGCGAGCGTAGCGCAGCACAGCCCTGGCTTCTTTCTTAGCCTCCATTTGTGTTTGTCCTCCTTACTTTAATTGCTCTACTTGGAGCTCTTAGCGCCCTGATGGCCCTTGTAGGTCCTGGTGGGAGCAAACTCGCCGAGCTTGTGTCCGACCATGTCCTCGGTCACATATACGGGAACGTGCTTGCGTCCGTCGTGTACGGCTATAGTGTGGCCGACGAATTCAGGGAATATAGTGGAGCTGCGGGACCAGGTCTTAAGGACTCTCTTTTCGCCCGCTTCGTTCATGGCTTCTACTCTTGCCAAAAGCTTGGGTTCCACGAAGGGACCCTTTTTCAAAGATCTGCTCATACTTTCATTCCTTTCTTATTGGGCCGTCGGCTTACTTTTGCTTGCGGCTCTTAACAATGAACTTGTTGGAAGCCTTCTTGTGCTTGCGGGTCTTAAGACCGAGGGCGGGCTTGCCCCAGGGGGTAACGGGAGAGGGCATACCAACGGGGGATTTGCCTTCGCCGCCGCCGTGAGGGTGGTCGTTGGGGTTCATAACCACGCCGCGGACCGTGGGTCTCCAGCCCATATGGCGCTTTCTGCCGGCGCTGCCGAGGGAAATATTTTCATGGTCCAGGTTGCCCACCTGGCCGATAGTAGCCTTGCAAACCAGGCTTATCATGCGCACCTCGCCGCTGGGGAGGCGCACCTGAGCGTAGCCGTTCTCCTTAGCCATAAGCTGAGCGCTGGCTCCGGCGGCCCGCACGAGCTGGGCGCCCTTGCCGGGCTGAAGCTCGATGTTGTGGATAACGGTACCCACGGGGATAGACGCCAGGGGAAGGGCGTTGCCGGGACGGATGTCCGCGTGTTCGCCGGTCTCCAGAACGTCGCCCACGCCCACGCCGTTGGGAGCCACGATGTATCTCTTCTCCCCGTCCTCGTACTGAACGAGAGCGATGTTGGCGCTGCGGTTGGGGTCGTATTCTATGGCGATAACGTTGGCGGTCATGCCCACCTTATCGCGTTTGAAGTCGATAACTCTGTATTTTCTCTTTACTCCGCCGCCCCGATGACGAACGGTGATCCTGCCGTAAGAGTTCCTGCCGGCCTTGGACTTGAGGGGCTTGAGGAGGGACCGCTCGGGAGTGGTCTTTGTGATCTCCTCAAAGGTGGAGACAGTCATCTGTCTGCGGGCGGGAGAGGTAGGCTTATACTTCTTTATTGCCATTTTGATTCACTCCTATCTGATTACATTAAGCCGTCAAAGAACTCGATGGTCTTGCTGCCCTCGGTGAGCTTGACAACGGCCTTTTTCCAGTCGGGTCTTTTGCCGGAGTTAGCGCCCATGCGCTTCACCTTGCCCAGCATCCGCATAGTGGTGACCTTTTCGACCTGAACGCCGAAGATCTCCTCAACGGCCTTCTTTATCTCGACCTTGTTGGCCTCCTTAGCCACCTCGAAGGTGTACTTGCGGTCGGCCATCTGGTCCATGGAATGTTCGGTGATTATAGGTCTTTTAACGATTTCGTAGGAATTCATTACGCATATACCTCCTCAAGTCTGGGAAGGGCTTCCTTAGCGAGAACCAGCTTATCGTGAGCCAGCACGGAATAAACGTTCAACATTCCCACATAAGAGGCGTCCACGCCCTCGATGTTTCTGGCGGAAAGATACACGTTCTTTTCCATTTCGGCCGTAACGATAAGGGTCTTATCGCTGACGCCCATTTCTTTGAGCATAGCGGCTATGGTCTTTGTCTTAGCCTCGTCCAAGTAAAGGCCCTCCACAACGTAAATGCTGTTTTCCTCAGCCTTGCTGCTGAGAGCGCTGATCATGGCCAGTTTCTTTACCTTTTTATTGAGGTTATAGGAATAATCTCTGGGCTTGGGGCCTAAAGCCACGCCGCCCTTTGTCCACTGGGGAGCTCTCGTGGAGCCCTGGCGGGCCCGGCCGGTACCCTTCTGGCGGTAAGGCTTTTTGCCGCCGCCCTTGACCTCCGTGCGGGTCTTGGTACTCTGGGTACCCTGTCTCTGGTTGGCAAGGTAGTTCACAACGCTGTCGTGAAGGACGCTCATGTTGACCTCGGCGCCAAAAAGCTTGTCGCTCAGCTCGATCTGGCCCACCTTGCTGCCATGCACATTATATAATACTGCTGTAGGCATATTAGCATCTCCTTTCCGTTAGGCACTTAAGCCTTCACTGTATTCTTGATTGTGACGATGCCGCCCTTGGGGCCGGGAACGGCGCCTCTCACAAGGATGAGGTTGCGCTCGGTATCCACCCGAACCACGTCCAGGTTCTGGACGGTGACCTTTTCGGCGCCCATGTGGCCGGGGAGCTTCTTGCCCTTCATAACTCTGGAGGGAGTGGAGCAGGCGCCCATAGAGCCGGGATGGCGGTGTACGGGGCCGGTACCGTGGGTTTCCTTAAGGCGGTGAGTGCCGAAGCGCTTGATAACGCCGGCGTAGCCCTTACCCTTGCTGGTGCCGCTGACGTCTACTCTGTCGCCCTCGGCGAAAACGTCGCACTTGATCTCGTCGCCCACGTTGAGGCCGCTCACGTCGGCCAGACGCAGCTCTTTAAGCACCTTGCGCACGCTGACGCCGGCCTTGTTGAAGTGGCCCAGCTCAGCCTTGTTGGAGCGCTTTTCCTTTTTATCGCCGAAGCCCACCTGAACGGCCTCGTATCCGTCGACCTCGCTGGTCTTTTTCTGGACTACGGGGCAGGGGCCCGCCTCGATAACAGTAACGGGAATTACCTTGCCTGTGGCGTCAAAAATCTGGGTCATACCGATTTTCTTGCCGATGATTGCCTTCTGCATAAAATTATCCTCCTTATACGGTTATTGGTTGACCTTAGGGCCAACATTACCTTAACGGTCCAAAACTCACTTGCTCTTGTCGATGAGCTTGACGTCGATGCTCACGCCAGCGGGAACGTCCAGCTTGCCGAGAGCCTCCATGGTCTTGGGAGTGGGGTTGAGAATGTCGATCAATCTCTTGTGGGTTCTCTGCTCGAACTGTTCGCGGCTGTCCTTGTCCTTGTGGACGGCGCGGAGGATGGTAACGATTTCCTTTTCAGTGGGCAGGGGGATGGGACCGGAGACTGTGGAGCCTGTTCTCTTGGCTGTTTCCACGATTTTTTCCGCGGACTGGTCGAGAAGAACGTGGTCGTAACCCTTGATCCTGATTCTCATTTTTTGCTTTGCTGCCATACATGTGCCTCCTAATAAAATAATAGAATAAGTTATTTGTGACTCATGCGACGCCTGTACATAGCTCCGGGCGTTTCACCCTTAGCCATACTAAAACCCGGACGCTGAGCTCCGGGTACTACATGAAGATGGGCGCGGGAACAAGGGGTCCCACCATCGAAGAATCGATGCACGCAAAGCTTTATCATGTTGTACAGTGACTGCCGCCCGGCTTCGTGAGCCGGACATTCTCCACGGAAAAACCCGGCCTTTTGCCGGCAACCTCCCGCTTCATAGTATGTCATGTCACAGCTTTAACATTATACCTCAGCCGCCAAAATTTTGCAAGCGGTTTTGTAAAATTTTTTTTACTTTTTAAAATTTTGTAAAAACCGCACAAAAAAGTGGCAACGTTTTTGTGCGGTTTTGAGCGAATTTGAGGGTCGGGCAAGACGGGACGGCCTTTTTCGGGGCGGGATTTCCCTATTGACAAACCGGCGGAAAGTGGTATAATAAAATTAAAGGGGATGTATCCAAGTGGAAATACGTTTGAGCAAAGACGCTAAGAAGCACATAGAAGCGCTTGACCGGATCGCGAAGCGGCGAATTAAGGACGCCATTTATGAGCTGCCAGCGGGGGATATAAAGAGGTTGACCGGTTTTAAAAGGGATTATAGGCTTCGCGTCGGGGATTACCGGGTGTTGTTTTCAATAGAAAACGACGTTATCACAGTTAAAGACGTGCTGCCCAGAGGGGAAGCATATAAACGCTTATAAGGAGGTAATGTTATGAGCAGAGAAGCCCTAAAAGAAATGATTGATATTATAGATGAGAAGGACATAAATATCATTTTCCAACTGTTGATAAGATTTATTCCCGAAGATGAACCGCTGCCCGACGAGGTCAAAGCGATAACCCGCGCAAACGAAAGCATCGCTGAGTTTGGAACTGTTTCGATGGACGATATAGACTGGGATTGAAACTGTTTAACACGAAAAAAGCGCCCCGAGGGCGCTTTTTTCGTGTGCCGGTAAACCAAACCCGCATGACCGTACCGTAAATTTGTGTATGCGGACGCGCAATGCGCGCCCCTACGGGGGAATGGAACGTAAATGTGCTAATTGGCCGCAAATATGGCCTTGATTCCGTAGGGGCGGCCATTGGCCGCCCGCAATATTCCATTTACGGTAAATGGCAGGGAACCATATTCCCCGCGATCCCTACTTTATCCAGCTCTCGTCGCTGGGATTATCCCGGAACTTCAATATCTTCGCCCCGTCCTCGGCCTTGATATAGCCGTCCTCCGCGGCGACCTGAACTACCGCGTCAATATTGGAAAGGCTGACGTTCTTTACCTGGGCCTCGGCCAGCCGCTCAAGCCCCTTCTTCATGCCATAGGTGAATATGCTGGCGATGCCCAGCACCTGCGCCCCCGCCTCACGAAGGGCCTTTACCACCTCTAACACGCTGCCGCCGGTGGAAATAAGATCTTCCACCACGACTACCTTCCGCCCTGGCTCCAGCTTGCCCTCTATCTGATTGGCCCGGCCGTGATCCTTGGCCCCGCTGCGGACATAGCCCATGGGCAGACCCATGAGATGGGCTGTGATGGCGGCGTGGGCGATACCGGCGGTGCTGGTTCCCATCAGTACCTCCACGTCGGGATAGTTGGCCCGAATAACCTCCGCAAGCCCTTCCTCCACCTGTGTGCGCACCTCGGGAGCGGTCAGGGTCAGGCGGTTGTCGCAGTAAATGGGACTTTTAATGCCGCTGGCCCAGGTGAAGGGCTGCTCCGGCCGCAGAAATACCGCCCCGATGGACAGCAACGCCTTTGCGATCTTCTTTTCCATAGTATCATCCTTTCTGTTTTTTTGACCAAAGGTCAGCTATTGCCGATACCGGCGGCCCAAATAGAATCTTTGGGCCATCTTACAAACGAACAAATATTTCACCCTTCCGGACGGCGTTGGTATTCCTCCCCGTCCAGGGTAAGGGCGTCCCCGTCCAGACTGACATCCAGCTTGCGGTCCTCAGTCTCCATAAGGCGGCGAAATTCCGTCTCCCCCAGGTCGTTCAGCCTGTACCTATCCCGCCTTTGCAGCAGTATCTTTCCCCCGTCAAGCTGGAACTTCCCGCTTTCCGAGGCCAGCTCTCCGGCCTTGGGGTCGGCGTACTTTATCTCATAGCTCCCGTCCTCGCCCAGGTAAACCTGGGCCGACCCGTTTTCCCACGCGCCCGCCACGTCCTCGGCGGAAAGCTCCTGTCCGCAGGCGGCGAGGAGCGTCAGACAGGAAACGAGCAAAAGCAGTTTCTTCATTATTATATTCGCGGAGCGAAAATTCACAGATAAATATCTCATTATGTATAGTCCTTTACCATTTCGGCCCTGAGATAGCCCCTATCTTTGGACACGGACTCAATATAAAAGCCCCGGGAGTAATAGAAGCGCACTATCTCCGCCAGCTTGGCGGCGGTGTGGAGCCGGGCCTGACGCATCCCCCGCCCCCGAGCTATCATGTCGGCCACGTTGGACAGGGCCTTGCCGATGCCGTTGTTCCGGTACTGACGGCTGACCCCGAAGCGGCTGATATAGGCGGTCAGGGCGGCGGAGTCAAAGGTCATTCGCAGGCTCCCCACCACCGTATTGTCAAGGTAAGCCACGATCACCGTCTTTTCCGCGATGTCCCGGCGAACGTCCTCCACAGTCTCGCGAAGGGCCTCGATGTCGCTCAGTCCGGCCATTTCGCAGTATTTGCGGAAGGCCTCCCGGGTTATGGAATAGATGGCCTCGGCGTCGGCCTCCGTGGCCATGCGTATCTGAAACACTCCGTTCATGGTTCGTTCCTCCCGTGGCTCGGCTATTGTCGCAACAACACAATTTATCATATTTCCAAAACTTCGTAAACGCCTTCGGCGTTGTTTGTCGCAACAACTTTTATTTTGCGTACTTTTGCGCGGCCTAATTTCCCATCAGCAGCGCCATCACGGCCTTTTGGGCGTGGAGACGGTTCTCGGCCTCGTCGAATATGACGCTGCGTGGGCCGTCTATGACCTCCTCGGTCACCTCGAAGCCCCGGTACGCCGGCAGACAGTGGAGGAAAATCGCGTCCTCCCTGGCCTTGGCAAAGAGCTTGCCGTCCACCTGATAGCCCTCGAAGTCCTTTATGCGGCGGGCCTTTTCCGCCTCCTGACCCATGGAGCACCAGGTGTCGGTGCAGACAACGTCGGCTCCGGTCACCGCCTCCACAGGGTCGTTGGTAACAGTTACGGTCACGCCGGTGGCACGGGCGTCGTTTTTGGCGTTTTCGACCACCTCGCCGTTGCAGCCGTAGCCTGCGGGAGTGGCTATGGCCACGTCCATGCCCACCTTGACGCAGCCGTAAAGGTAGGAGTGGGCCATATTGTTGCCATCGCCCACATAGGCCAGCTTAAGGCCCTCCAGCTTCCCCTTCTTTTCAGCCACGGTCTGGAGATCGGCCAGCACCTGACAGGGGTGTACCAGATCCGTAAGGCCGTTGATGACGGGTATGCCGCTGTAACGGGCCAGATCCTCAACGTCCGACTGCTTGAAGGTGCGTATCATAATGCCGTCCACATACCGGCCCAGAACGTTGGCGGTGTCGTAGATAGTCTCCCCCCGGCCAAGCTGTATGTCGGCGGAGGACAGGAATATCCCCTGCCCGCCCAACTGATATATCCCCGTCTCAAAGGAGACGCGGGTGCGGGTGGAGGACTTTGTAAAGATCATCGCCAGGGTCTTGCCCGACAAAATCGGGCGCGCCGTTCCGGCCTTAAGCTCCCTCTTGAGCTTATCCGCCAGGGCGAGAGTTTCTAAAATATCGTCGGAGCTCCAGTCGTGGAGCGTAAGTAAGTGCTTTTGATTCATGCCATTGCCTCCCAAAGCTTTTCCACAAAAATGTCTATATCCATTTTTGAAATGACGAGGGGCGGAAGTATCCGCAATGTGTGGCCGCCCACGCAGCCCACCAGAACCTTGTCCTCAAAGAGCCGCTTCTGCACCTGAGCCGCCCGGCCCTGGGGCATTTGCAGCCCTATCATCAGGCCCTTGCGGCGTATTTCCAGAATGTCGGGGGAGTTCAGGGCCTTTACCCTCTCCTCAAAATAGTCGCCCATTTTCCGAACGTTGTCCAAAATATTTTCCTTTTCAAAGGCCTCGAACACGGCCATTCCAGCGGCGGTAGCCAAAGGATTGCCGCCGAAGGTGCCGCCGTGATCTCCCGGCTCGAAGGCGCTGGCCACGAACTCCTTGGCGCACAGGGCGCCAATGGGAACCCCGCCGCCCAAAGCCTTGGCCAGGGTAAATATATCCGGCTCCACAGGGGTGGTCTGGTAGGCGAACATCTCGCCGGTGCGGCCCATGCCGGTTTGAACCTCGTCAAAGATGAGCAGGATGCCCTTTTCATCGCAGAGCCTGCGCACCTTGAGCAGGTACTCGTCGGTGCAAAGGTGGACGCCGCTCTCCCCCTGGACCGCCTCCAGCATAATGGCGCAGGTCTTGTCGGTGACGGCGGCCTCCAGCCCCTCAAAGTCGTTGATGTCAACGTGCTTTATGCCGGGGACAAGGGGCTTGTAGGGCTTTTGATACTTGGGCTGACCGGTGGCGGCCACGGTGGCCAGAGTCCGGCCGTGGAAGGAATTGTTGAGGGTGATGATCTCGAACCTTTCCTCGCCCCGCTTGTAGAAGTATATCTTGGCCAGCTTCATGGCTCCCTCGTTGGCCTCGGCCCCGCTGTTGCAGAAAAACACCCGGTCGGCCACGGAGCAGTCGCAGATCTTTTTCGCCAGCAAAGCCTGATTCTTTATGTAATACAGGCTGGAGGTGTGGACGAGCTTGCCCACCTGCTCCTGAACGGCCTTGGTAAAGCCCTCGTGACAGTGGCCCAGGGCCGTTACGGCGATACCGGCGAACATATCCATATAGGCTTCGCCCTGGGGACACTCCTCGGTGGCCTCGGTGTAGAGGTACATCCCCTTTCCGTGGTCAAAGGCCACGGGCAGCCTCTTGCCGAAGGTGTTCATGTAATATTTTTCGTCTACATCCATGATTTCCTGTAAGGTCATGGCAAATCCACCTCTCGAATAAAATATGTATCATTATACACTATTTTTTATAATTATGCAATAGGGAAACAGAAATTTTTTAAAAAATTTTTTTCCGCCCGCGCCAAGGGTTTTCCACAGGCTTTCCACAGGCTTTCCACAATTTTTCACGAGTTTTCCACAGGGTAAACGCCCGCTATTATGGGGAAAATCAAAGAGGCTGTGGAAAAGCGGCCCATCTACTATTACTATATCTATATCATTTTGTTTTACTTTATCAGTATCTTTTTCTGTTTCTGTTTCTTTTTCTTTATCCGTATCAGCTATTTTTGCCATAAGGCCTCATGGCAAATATGGCTTTTGCTATTGGACGCTGTCCGAATCTTTGCCGCGCCACCGCTGCTTGGCCCCTTTTTTGCCAGCCTCGCTGCGGGCCTTGCAAACCTCGGCGTACTTTTCGGCGTCACGGTCCATCTGGGCCGAAATGAAGGAAAAGGCCATTGCCGCCGCCCCGTTCAGCTTGGGACGGGAGCCGTCCTCACCATAGTCCAACAGCCCCATCAGCAGCTTCCCCCGCTCCTCGTCAGTGAGCAGCGACAAGTGCCGACGGTAGTCATAGTAGAACAAAAAGCTCTTTTTTTCCACGTCTTTTTCCATTTTATCCCCCTCTTTCTCTGGGGGCATTATATCACCCGAAAATGGAATTGTCAATATTACTCTTTTCGTTTTATAACCGCCGTAAAAGCTCCGTCACAAGCCGGGCTTCGCCGCTTTTAGTATTAATGTAGAAAATTCGCCCTCATGAGCGAATTTTCTCCTTATGCTCCGGGCCAGATACCCTTTTGAATCTATTGCCGCTATGTACCTTACATTCCTCTGAGGAAGCTGGGAATATCCGGAATATCTTCCCCCGTGCCCATCCTCTTCTTGATGGCGCCGCCGGAGAAGAAGTCGTCCTTTTTGTCCTTGGCCTGCTCAAGGCCGGTGGCGATAACGGTTATGCGGATCTCGTCCTCCATATCGGGGTCGATAGTCGCGCCAAAGATAACGTTGGCGTCGTCGTCCACAGACTGGCGGATGATGGTAGCCGCCTGATTGACCTCGTTGATAGCCATGTTGTAGCCGCCCACAAAGTTGATAAGCACGCCGGTAGCTCCCTCGATGGTGGTGTCCAAAAGGGCGCTCTTGATAGCCTCCTGAGCGGCCTTTTCGGCCCGATTCTCGCCGCTGGCGGTACCGATGCCCATGTGGGCCAGACCGGCGTCCTTCATAACGGAGGTCACGTCGGCAAAGTCCACGTTGATAAGTCCGGCCTGGGTGATGAGGTCGGCTATACCCTGAACGCCGTGGCGCAGCACCTCGTCCGCGCTAAAGAAAGCCTCCTGCAAGGTGGTCTTGGGATTGCTTATGTCAAGGAGCTTGTCGTTGGGTATAACGATCATGGTGTCCACGCAGCCCCGAAGCTGCTCGATGCCCTCCTCGGCCTGAAGCATACGCCGGCGGCCCTCGAACTCAAAGGGCTTGGTGACGATAGCCACGGTCAGGATATCCTGCTCCTTAGCGGCGGCCGCCACAATGGGAGCCGCGCCGGTGCCGGTGCCGCCGCCCATACCGGCGGTGACAAACACCATATCCGCGTCCTTGATGAGCTGAGATATCTCATTTTTGGACTCCTCGGCGGCCTTACGGCCAATTTCGGCCTTGCCCCCGGCTCCCTGGCCCCGAGTCACCTTTTCGCCTATTTGCAGCTTCTGAGTGGCCTGACTGTGGGAAAGGGCCTGCTTATCTGTGTTGATGGAAACAAACTCCACATCCTGTATGCCGTTCTCGACCATGCGGTTCACGGCGTTATTGCCGCCGCCACCCACGCCGATGACCATAATTTTCTGAGCCGCGCTAAGCTCGTCCGCATATTCCATTCTCATTGGAAAGTCCTCCTCGCCGTGTAATTTTTTCGCACGTACATCAATATATTCTATTATACAATATATTTTCAATATATTCAATAGCTAATTTTAAATTTTCTTAAAATTTTTTTATCATTTTTTGGGATTATATGTCAAGCGTTCCAGATCCAGCAAGCCTACGGGATCCTCGCCCAGATTTTCCGTGATTATGGTCTTGAAGCAGCGGAGCTTGTAATCCAGATCCTCCGCGTCCCCAAGACGCACCTTGAGTCGGCCCTGATAGACCATGGTTATATTGTCATAGGCGGCCATGTCCACCTGGGTAAAGCCCCGGCAGATGTCGTCGCCCAGGAAATCGCTCATCAAAAGCTCCAGCTTACGGGCCTTGACCTGATCCTCGAACGCTATCTCCTTGCCCACGGAATAGGTGAAAGCCCCCATGCCGTACACCACCGTCCTGCCGGAGCCTGTCCCCTTGGGAGAGGAGGCGGCCCCGTCGGCTTCGCCGGTCTCCCCGTCGGTTTCCCCGTCAGTCTCCTCGTCGGTATTCTCGTCAGTTTCGCCGTCGGTTTCGCCGGTTTCGCTGTCGGCTTCGCCGTCAGGCTCCCGCTCAAGGGGGTTGGCGATGACGGCGGCCGCCGCTGAACCGGCCTCGGCCACATCCACCACCTTACCGTCGGCGGTTATGCCCACAAAGCTGCCGCCGTTTTCCACATAGACCATGGGAACGCCCTCGGTTATGGAGATGCGTATGGTGGAGGGAAGGCTGCGCTTCACTTTTACGGCGCTCACGCCGTTCATGCCGGACAGCCGGTCGGTCACAGCGCTGAGACTGACGCTGAATATATTAGTCCCCTTGACGATGCCGCTGCCCTTGACGATGGCTTCGGTTCCGATGGTGGTATTGCCGGTGACGGTAACGGTGGACACATTGAAAAGAGGCGTCAGCAGCAGAGCCATGCAGCCCGCGGCCAGCAGGCAAAAGACGGTCAACCCAATGGAAATCTGTTTTTTCAGTCTGCGCCGACGTTTTTTCACGGCTCTCATCCTTTCAGCTCGTTAATTTTCAGTCCCGGCTCACCCTTATGTCCGCCCCCACAGAGGCCAGCTCTCCCGCCAGATCGCGGTAGCCCCGGGCGATATACTCCGTGCCGGACACCCGGCTCTCGCCCTTGGCCCCAAGGGCCGCCACTACCAGAGCCGCTCCGCCCCGCAGGTCCCTGGCCTGCAAGCGTTCTCCCCGCAGATCGCCGCCCCTGACCCGGGCCTCCCGGCCAAGGCAGCAAATGTCCGCTCCCATGCGCCGAAGCTCCGGCACAATCTTAAAGCGGCTTTCAAAAATATTTTCTATCATGACCCCCGGCTCCCTGGAACAGGCCATGACCGCCATGACCTGAGACTGGCAGTCGGTGGGGAAGCCCGGGTACACGCCGGTTCGTACAGTCCCGCAGCCGCCCAGGATCTTTGGCGCCCGGAGAGAGACGCTGTCCCTGCCCCAGCTTATATCCCCGCCGCAGCGGGTCAGGACGGCGGCTACCTCCCGGAGATGGGGCCGGACGGCGTTTTCTATCTCAAGCCTGCCCCCGGCGGTCATGACGGCGCACATATAGCGGCTGACGCCCTCTATCCTGAGCATATCGCTGCCCACCCCGTGTATTTTGGCTCCCATAGCCGTAAGGAAGCGGCACAGATCGCCTATTTCCGGCTCACGGGCGGCGTTGGAGAGAACGGTCATTCCCGGGGCGGTGACGGCGGCCAGTATCACGTTTTCAGTGGCTCCCACGCTGGGGAAGTCAAGTTGCACGCTGGCCCCCCGGGGATGGCCGTAGGCCAGCACCGTTCCGCCGTCGATCTCCACCTCCACCCCCATGGCCTTCAAGGCCCGAATGTGGATGTCTATGGGCCGCCTGCCCAGCTTGCACCCGCCGGGCAGGGGCAGGGCCGCCGCCCCGAACCGGCCAGCCAACGCCCCGAGAAAGTTCACGGAGCTGCGCATATCCCCGCCGCCGGTGTCCACCGTCCAGGAGTCTATCCCCGCCGGGTTGACGAAAATCTTTTCCCCGTCAAAGGCAGTCCTGCACCCAAGGCGTTCCAGTATGCCAAGGGTATAGCTCACGTCGCTCAAACGGGGGCAGTTGTCGAGCAGCACCCCGCCGCTGGACAGGACGCAGCCAGCCAATATGGGCAGGACGGCGTTTTTCGCGCCGTAAACCTTCAATTTTCCGTCAAGGGGTCTTTTGCCGACAACTATGTAGTCGCCCATTCCCGCACCTCCACGCATAACTATACTTTATATTATGCGGGGACGGGGAAGTGTGTTAAGGCTCCTCAGCGGGCCTTGTCCGTCAGCTTTTTCAGTTGGGCGTAAATTTTCTCGCCGCCGTCGGCTATGCCGATGCTTTTGGCGCGGCGGCGCATTTCCTCAAGACCGGCGGAGTTGGCCGCGCACTCCTCGATGGTTCGGCGCAGGGACTCGCCGTTAAGCTCGCTCTCCAGCAAGACCCTCGCCGCGCCGTTCTTTTCCAGGTAACGGGCGTTGTACTCCTGATGGTTGTGGGCCACGTAGGGGCTGGGTATCAGCACCGACGCCTTGCCCAGGGCGCAAAGCTCGCTGACGGTTATTGCTCCGGCCCGACAGACCACAAGATCGGCCGCGGCGAACATTTCCTTCATGTTATATATGTAGGGAAGCAGCTTCACGTTAGGGGTCACGTTGGCGTAAAGCAGAGCGTCCGTGACCTCCTTATAGTGCTTTTCCCCAGTGGCGGCCACCAGATTGAAGTTCTTTACGCCGTTCTTTATCATCTCCACAAGGGCGTCGTTGAGGCGTTCGGCCCCAAGGCTCCCCCCAAAGGCCAGAACCACGGGACGGGAGTCCAACTCCAGCTCCCGGCGAAGGGCTTCCTTGTCCACGCTCTCAAAGAGGTCGGGGCGCAGAGGGTTGCCGGTGAGTACCATATTCCCCGCCTTCATCATGGAGCGGGTCTCGTCAAAGCTGATAGCGGTGACCGAGGCCTTTTTCGCCAGCATTTTGATGGCCAGGCCGGGGAAAACGTTCTGCTCGTGAATAAGGGTGGGTATGTTCCGCTTGAGGGCGGCCTTTATCACCGGAGCGCAGACATAGCCTCCCGTGCCGACCACCGCGTCGGGACGGAAGCGGTCGATGATGCGCCCCGCGTCCCTGATGGAGGTAAAGTAGTTTACGGCCACCTTCACATTTTCCAGCGTCAGCTTGCGGCGCAGGCCCATCACCTCGATATATTCGATGTCAAAGCCCTCCCGAGGGACGAGCCGCCGCTCCATGCCGTTTCGCGTACCCACAAAGAGGATCTGGCTGTCAGGCTCGTGGGCCAAAACCACCCTTGCAATGGCGAGGGCGGGGTTTATGTGACCGGCGGTCCCGCCGCCGGATAGCAAAATTCTCATGTTATCACCCTTTTCAATTTATTTATCGGCAAGGTTTTCACTTTTGCCGCCGGTCAGATCTTGTTCTGGGTGCTGAACCGGGATATGTTCATCAGTATTCCCAGCCCCGCCATCATGATTATGAGGGAGGTGCCGCCGGAGCTGAAAAAGGGGAGCTGCATTCCGGTGGAGGGCAGTACGGAAAGTACCACGCCCACGTTTATCAGCACTTGAAGGGCCACGATAGTCACTATGCCAAAGCCCAGATATGTGCCGAAGGAATCCCTGGCGGCGAGGGAGATCTGCACGCCCCGCAGTATGAGGGCAAAAAACAGAGCCAGCACGAAAAGTCCGCCCACAAAGCCCAGCTCCTCGCAGACAATGGCGTAGATGTAGTCGTTCAGGGCCTCGGGCAGGTAGCCGTACTTCTGGCGGGACTGACCGAAGCCTACCCCCAGCATCCCGCCGCTGCCCACGGCGTAAAGGGAATTGACTATCTGCCAGCCGTCGCCCCGCAGGTCGGAAAAGGGGTCCAGGAAGATGAGCAGCCGCCGCATACGGTAGGGTTCAAGTATGGCCAGCGCGCCGCCGCCCAGGGCGATAGCTCCGCCCATGGCGGCTATGTACCCCCAGGGCAGCCCCGCCGCGATAAGCATTACAAAGGCCACAGCCAAAATCAGCAGCATGGCGGAAAGATGGCTTTGCAGCACGCAGGTTCCGGCCACAGCCAGCAGGATTATGATGTAGCGGGCCACGTTTTTCCAGTTCTTCAGGTCGCTGTGCTTTTTGCTGGAGAGCAGGGCCGCGAAGTATATCACAAGGGCGAACTTGCATATTTCCGAGGGCTGGAAGCTCACAAAGCCCAGGTCGATCTGTCTGGTGGCCCCGTGGGAGGCCATGCCGAACACCGGCACAATGACCATCAACGCCATTACCACCCAAAAGATGGCTCCCGAGGGCTTGCGGTAGGCGTGATAGTCCAGTCTGGAGGTCAAAAACATCACCACCAGCCCCAAGGCCGCCAACACCACCTGATGGACGATGGTGGAGTAGATGTTCTCCCGGCTGGTGTTCTGGCTGGCTGAAAACAGCATTATCAGGCCGAAGCACAGGAGGACTATCACCAGAATGAACAGCATGAAATCCACGCGCTCGTTCCGCTTTATTTTCACCATAAAGTGGGAAAAGAAGGTCCTTGTTCCGGCGAATGGGCCCCTTACCTTAACGGGGCGGGATTTTTCCATCAGATCTCCTCCTAATATTTACAGTCCCAAATAGGCTACCGCCGCCAGCAGCAGCGTGACCCCTGAGAATAAGAACACGATTTTCGGCTCCTTCCAGCCGCACATTTCAAAGTGATGGTGGACGGGGGTCATTTTGAAAACCCGCTTGCCGGTTTTCTTGAACACGCTCACCTGGATAATCACGCTCAGCGTCTCGAACAGGAACACAAAGCCCGCTATTATCAGGAAAAGCTCCAGTCCCGAGGCCACGGCCGCGCAGCCCAGCGCGCCCCCCAAGAAGAGGCTGCCCGTGTCCCCCATAAAGATGCGGGCCGGATAAAAGTTGTAAATGAGGAAGCCCAGGCAGGCCCCCGCCACCGCGAACATGAAGGCGGCGCAGCCAACCTCGTCGCGGATCACGCAGGCAACCGTAAAGAACATGGCCGCAACCGTAGTCACCGAGGCCGCCAGTCCGTCAAGGCCGTCGGTGAGGTTGACGCTGTTGGTGGTAGCCAGCAGCACCAGCATGGCGAAGGGGATGTACAGCGCCCCCATATTCAGGTATGTCCCCGCGAAGGGCACCAGTGTGGAGCTTCGCCCCTCCACGAAATAGATGAACAGGGCGAAGGCCAGGCTCACCAATATCTGACAGCCAAATTTTTGTATGGGGGTAAAGCCCTGGTTGTGCTTTTTGACCACCTTGATGTAGTCGTCCACAAAGCCGACCACGCCGAACAGCGCGGCCGCGGCGACCACCGCCAGAGACTTAAGGTCTCCGCCGCCTATCAGGCCGCCCAAAGCCGCCGCCGCTATCATGGCCAGGCCGCCCATGGTGGGCGTACCCTGCTTTTTGGCGTGCCATTTAGGGCCTTCCTCCAGTATGCTCTGCCCGAACTTGAGCCTGCGGAGGAAGGGTATGAGCGCCGGAACAACAGCGGCCGTCACCACAAAGCCCGCTATGCCCGCCGCGAGAATTTTTGTATCCATCTTGTGTGCCTCCTCTGTTTCAGAAGTTGTTCTCGTCCTCTATTTCAGCCACCAGCTCCCTCTCGTCCATGTGCAGGGTCTGATCGCCCACTATCTGGTAAGTCTCGTGGCCCTTTCCGGCTAAGAGTACTCTGTCCCCCGGCCCGGCGGCCCTGAGAGCCAGCCTGATAGCCGCCTTGCGGTCCGCCTGGACCAAATGTTCGCCCCTGACTCCCTTGAGTATGTCGGCGATTATGGCGGCAGGCTCCTCGGTGCGGGGGTTGTCGCTGGTTATCACGCACAGGTCGGACAGGGTCGAGGCTATTTCCCCCATGAGGGGACGCTTGCTCCGATCCCGGTCCCCGCCGCAGCCAAAGACGGTTATTATCCGTCCGCCGCCCATCTCCCGCAAGGCCCTGATGACCTTTTCCAGTCCGTCAGGAGTGTGGGCGTAATCTATATAGACCTGGTATTTTCCCTTTGTTTTGAGCTTTTCCATCCTGCCGGGGACGCTCTTGAACAGGTTCAGCCCCCGAAGGACGCTTTTCTCCGGCAGACCCAGAGCCAACGCTCCGCAGGCGGCGGCCAAGGCGTTGTACACGCTGAACCTGCCTCCCGGCGGCAGCCGCACCTGCCCCAGTTCGCAGACGAACTCCACTCCCTCGGGACTCAGGCTGACGTCCCAGCCCCTGAACTCCCCCTTTTCCACGCCGTAGGTCAGCTTTTTACCGGCGGCCTGGCTGAGAAAGTAGTCCGCCCAGGGGTCGTCGGCGTTCACCGCCGAAAAACGGCTTTGCCGCAGCAGTTTCCCCTTGGCGGCGGCGTAGGCCTCCATGGTGCGGTGGTAGTCCAGGTGATCCCTGGTGAGGTTCGTGAATATTCCGGCCTCAAATTCCAAGCCCCAGACCCTGTCTAACGCCAGGGCGTGGCTGGACGTTTCCATCACGCAAAGGCGGTCGCCGCTGTCGGCCATTTCCCGCAGCAGCGGGTACAGCTCCTCGGGAGCGGGAGTGGTTCGGCCGGAGGGGGCGCTCCGTCCTCCGGCAACGGTGTCCACCGTGCCTATAAGGCCGCAGCCCACCCCCGCCGAAACGGCGGCGGAGCGTATCATGGCGGTCACCGTGGTCTTGCCGTTGGTGCCGGTCACGCCGCAGAGCTTCAGCTCCCTCTGGGGGCGGCCGTAAAACTCGCTCTGGGCCAGGGCGTGGGCCTGGCGGGAGTTTTCCGTCCTGTAATATCCTTCAAGCTTAAGCTCCTCCTGGCCTATCACGGCGGCGGCCCCCTTCTTAAGGGCCTCGGCGGCGAAGCTGTGTCCGTCGGTTTTCGTGCCTTTTATGGCGAAAAACAGACTGTCCTTTATGACCTTATCAGTGGAGCATACCACCGCGCTTATCTCCCTGTCGGCGACAGGCGCGGCGCTTATCTTCAGCAGCCTCAACATTTCTGAAAGCCGCAAAATATTACTCCTTTAAATTTTATTGCTCTGTCTCTTCCCCGGAGTCCTCCGAATTCTCTATGTCCTCCAAGTCTCCGCCCGAGTCGGCGTCCTCGGCGGCCTCCTCGTCGGTGTAGGCGATAACTATGCTGCCGCTTCTGAGGGAAGCGCCGGGGGCAGGTATCTGCCGCAGAACCGAGCTTCCGTCGCCCTTGACCGTGAGCCTGAGTCCCAGCTCCTCCAGCCGGGCGGCGGCGGAATCCAAGCCGTCGCCGGTTATATCGGGAACGGATATGCGAACGGCTTCCTCATCCTCGTCGCTGTACTGAGGCTCATAGCCCAGGTATTGGAGAGTCTCGGCGATTATGGCTCCGGCCACGGGGGCGGCGATGGTGCCGCCGTAATGCACGCCGTTCATCGGCTCGTCAAGAATGACCAGGCAGACTATTTCCGGGTCGTCGGCGGGGGCAAAGCCCACGAAGGAGGCCACGTACAGGTTGTTGTTACGGGGCTGCTTTTCGCTGGTGCCGGTCTTGCCGCCGATGCGGTAGCCCTTCACATAGGCCTGGCTGCCGCCGCCCTCGGAAACTACCCTTTCAAGCACGTCGCGCATGGTGGCGCTGGTCTGTTCGGATATGACCTGGCGCACCACAACGGGATCCACGGTTTCGGTGATATTCCCCTCGCTGTCGGTGTAGGCCTTGACGATGTGGGGTTCCATCAGATAACCGCCGTTGACCACCGCGCTGACGGCCCGCACCATCTGTAAGGGCGTCACCGTGAAGCCCTGACCGAAGGAGCTGGTGGCCAGCTCCACCGGCCCAAGCTGATCCAGGTCGTAATGGATGCCCGCCGTCTCGCCGGGGATCAGGAAGCCCGTCTTTTCAGTGAGGCCGAAGGCTTGAAAGTACTTGTTGAACTTCTCCGCGCCCAGCCTGGCCCCCACCTCCATAAACACGGGGTTACAGGAGTTCTTTATGCCGTCCACAAAGGTCTCGGGGCCGTGGCCCTCCCGCTTGGAGCAGTGGATCACCCTGTCCTTGACTGTCTTGGAGCCGGTGCAGACGAAGGTGTCGTCCAGCTTCACAACGTCCTCCTCAAGGGCGGCGGAGGCCGTCACCGTCTTAAAGGTGGAGCCTGGCTCGTAGGAATCCACCACGGCCTTGTTCCGGCGCATTTTCATCAATATCTGACCGTAGGCCTCGTCGTAGGTCATTTCCTTTATGTCCTCGTCGCCCTTTTCGGCCTCGCCGTTCTCGATGCGCCGACGGGCCTCCTGATACTCGGCGTTATGCTCGTTCAGTAACTTATCCACCTGGGCAAGCAGGGTGGGATCCTCGATCACGCTGTAATTGCCCAGGTCATAGCTGGGGGCCACCGCCATGGCGTATATCTCCCCGTTCTTGGGGTTCATGACGATGGAGGCTGCGCCGTTGCCCAGCTTGTTTTCCTCATAGGCGGTTTGGAGGTGGTTCTCCACTATCTGCTGAATGGTCTTGTCGATGGTGAGGATAACGTTGTTGCCGTCCTGGGCGGCCTCGTAAGTCTCGTACTGGAACGGCATATCCCCGTTGCCCGCGCTCTTGGCGGAGCGGACTCGCCCGGCTGTGCCGCTGAGCTGATCCTCCAATATGTTTTCCAGGCCCTCCAGGCCCTGACCGTCCTTGCCGCAGAAGCCCAAAACGTGGGAGGCCAAATTGCCGTTGGGATAGTACCGCTTGGTGTCGCCCACAAATTCAATGCCCGTCAGATCGGCCTCGCGAACCTTGTCGGCCACGGATTTCTCCACGTTGGCCTTGACCTCGATGGAAACTCTGTCCGTCTTTGCAAGCTGCTCCCTGACCCACTCCTCGGTCACTCCCAGGTTAGTGGTCAGGACGTTGACTATCTTTTCGCTGAGATTCACGTCCGGATACTCCCCCACTTTGCCCCCGTCCTTGGCGGCCTTAGCCTCGTCCTCGGCCTTTTTCTTCCGGGCGGCCTCCTCAGTCTGGGAGACGAGCTTGGGGTTAAGGTATATCCTCTCGGCTGTGCCGCTGGTGGCGAGAATGTTCATGTTCCGGTCGTAAATATTCCCCCGCTTGGAGGCTATCTTCTGATCCCGGGTCTGGAGCGCGGCTGCTCCGGCCTTAAGCTCCGCCCCCTGAACGAACTGCCTCCAGGCCAGCACCCCCGCCAAAAAGGCGAAGGCCAGGGCCATCAGCATCGTGATAACGTGTATTCGGCCTTTAATTGCCAGTTTTCCCTTATTCATGCGAACTCCCTTCCACATACGACAAACGGGGAGTGAAGTTTCACTCCCCACGAGCGTGTCGAACTCTTCGGCGTCCTTGCCAACGGCCTGGGCGGCGCCCTTTCCCAGTCGGGCGGCTCGCCTTGGGGAAAACTAACGGTTTTCCCTATCGGCCAGGGTATGAGATCTACTCTACGCGCCCGGGGCCTCACGCTCTTGCTCCGGCCCTTCGGCCGTTTTGAGACGGGCTTTGCCGGGCCGCCGTGTTCGTTCTCTACATCTTACTTCATCGTCAATAAAAATATTCCATGATGGCCGCAACTTTGTTAAAGAAGGCGTGCAGCCCCACGTTGCTGTCGTCCTCGGCCAGCACCTGGCCCGAGTCTGTGTCGTCCAGGGAGATATATACCACCCTGTCCTTGTCCGCCTTGTACAGTCCCAGCTCCGCCGCCTGTTCCTCGGTGACGGTCACTACCGCCGCGCCCTCGGTCTCCGAGGCAAGCTGCTCGACCTGGGCCTCAAGCCCGCTCAGCTCCTTCTTTTTCTGGCTGAGAATCCTGTAATTCGTATTCAAATTCGCCATGAGCACCTGCACGATAAAGGCCATGACCGACAGGGCAAGCACAACGCCCATGATCGCCGCCTTTTTCTGGCCCGTAAGGCCCCGTTTCCGGGGAACGCGGCGGGCCGAGGGCTTCTTTTTAGGAGTTTGGACGACCGATTCCTCGACCAGCTCCTCCGGCACATAAGCTTCCTGAAGGGCGTTGGAACCCTGAACCGCGTACAATACGCTCATCCCCAATCAATGAATCATAGAAAATAACCTCTCCCTCCGCCCGACTCGGGCGAAAGGGTCTCGGCGCGGGTCTGGCCCGCTATATTTTTTCAGCGGCCCTGAGCTTGCTGCTCCTGGCGCGGGGGTTGCTTTCCAGCTCTGCGGCGGAAGGGGTTATCGGCCGCCGGGTGAGGACGCGCACCTCCGGCTTTTTCCCGCAGACGCAGACCGGAAAATCCTTCGGACACTCGCAGCCCCTTTCCAGGGCGGCGAAGGTGTTTTTAACTATCCTGTCCTCAAGGCTGTGGAAGGTGATCACCGCTATCCGGCCCCCTTTTTTCAAGGCGTCCACGCCGGAGCGCACGGCCCCCTCCAAAATATCCAATTCGCCGTTGACCTCTATCCTGATGGCCTGAAAAGTCCGCTTTGCCGGATGCGGCCCGTCTTTGCGGGCGGACGCCGGTATGGCGGCCTTGATTATTTCCACAAGCTGGCCCGTCGTTTCCACAGGCTCCTGCTTTCGTCTTTCGTCGATAAATCTCGCTATTCGGGAGGCCCAGCGTTCCTCGCCGAACTGGCTGATGACCCTGAACAGCTCCGCCTCGGAGTAGCCGTTCACCACGTCCCTGGCGGTCAAGCTCTGTGAGGGATCCATCCGCATATCCAGCGGAGCGTCGCTCATGTAGGAGAACCCCCGCTCGGGCTTGTCCAACTGAGGCGAGGAAACGCCCAGGTCGGCCACAATACCGTCGGGGCTGTCCAGCCCCAGGCCCGCCAGTATATTTTTCACGTTCCTCAAGTTGTCATGGACGGGCGTGAACCTGTCCCCCAGCTCCGAAAACCGCTCTTTACAGTGGTCTATGGCGCTTTGATCCCGGTCTATGCCCACGACTCTGCCGCCCCGCTCCAATATGATCGCGCTGTGGCCCCCGCCCCCAAGGGTGAAGTCCACGTAAAGCCCGCCGGGCCGAACCTGGAGCTGATCGACTGTTTCCTGGGCAAGCACTGTCAAGTGTTCAAAATCGTCGGTCACGGGCCGCACCTCGCTTCGATTTTTTTGCCACAAAAGTACTTAGGCGGATAAATATCATGCCCCCGCCGGGCCGCTCATTCCCACATGAGCTTGTCCAGCTCCTCGGCGGCCTCCTCAAGGCTCATGTTGTCGCTGTTGTAATCGTTCCACCGTTGGAGATCCCAGATCTCGATGTGGTCGCCCACGCCCAAAATCACGACCTCCTTGACGAGGCCGGCGTACTGGCGGTGGGGCGGGGTGATAAGTATTTTGCCCTGCTTGTCCGGCTCGGGCCTGTCCGCGCCGGAAAGGAAAGTGCGCTGCATAAAGCGGGCGGCCTTGTTTGTGGAGGGGAGCCGCCTGATCTTGCCGCTGAACTCGGCCCAGCCCCGGCGGTCATAGATGTTTAGGCAGCCCTCGTAGCCGTTGGTGACGTAGAAGCCCTCGCCCAGCTCCTCCCGAAGCTTGGCGGGCAAGGTCACGCGGCCCTTGGAGTCCATGTTGAAGAAGTATCTGCCCAAAAACTCCTTTTCCTCGCCGGTATCCGCGCCTTTGGGGCCAGAGTCCGGGGTCGTCAAAGGGGCCGGCTGGGCGGGCTTTCCGCCGTCGGCCAAGGCGCCGTTGGCCGGAGCGTTTCCGGCGGGAACGCCAAAGTCAGCCGCCCCGTTGGCGCGGCTGTTCATATCCTCGTTATCCACAGACTCTCACCGCCTTCTGTTGCACAATTATGCACTTAGTTGCACCTTTGCTTATATTTTACACCCTACTTGCAGAAATTGCAAGTGTTTTTTTAAAAATTCACAAATTTTTTTTGCAAAAAAATATCCCGGAAAGCGCTCGGCTTGCCGGAATATTTTTAAGTTTTGTTTTTCTTTGTTTTTAAGGTGTTTTTACTCTATTTTTCTACATACTTTCCACGGCTTCGATACCAAGCACATCCAAATGCTTTATCAAGAGCCGCCTTGTGAGGGCGCAAAGCCCCAGCCAGGCGGAACGCTTGGCCCCGTCTGTCTCGCTGAGAATATGGTTGTCATGGTAGAACCGAGAGAAGGCCACGGCCAAGTCGTAGGCGCTCTCGCATATATAGTTGGGGGCCTTTTCGTCAAAGGCCCGAACGAAAGCCTCGCCGGACAGGAGGATGGTGAGCATCAGCTCCCGCTCCGCGTCGGTGTAGACGCGCTGAGCCGCCATGGGCGCGCCGTCGTCCAGACCGGCCCGGCGGAGAATGGAGTTGATGCGGGTCACGCTGTAAAGCAGGTAAGTGCCGGTCTTGCCCTCGAAGGACAGGAATTTGTCCATGTCAAAGACATAGTCCTTGCTCCGGTGGTTGATGAGGTCGCCAAACTTGACGGCGGCTATGCCCACCTTGCGGGCGGTATCGCTCAGGTTCGCGCCCTGGGTGAACTCCGAGGCGGCAAGCTTTTCGGCGGCGGCGGACTCAGCCGCGTCCAGCAGGTCGCTCAGACGCATAACTCCCCCGTCCCGGGTCTTATAGGCGTGGCCGTCAGAGCCGTTCATGGTGCCGAAGCCCAAAAACTCCAGCTCGCACTCCTCCCGAACCAGTCCGGCCTTGCGGGCGCAGCGGAACACCTGGGTGAAGTGGAGGCTCTGGCGCTTATCCACCACGTACCAGATTCGGTCGGGGTCGAAATCCTCCTGCCGCTGGATGATGGTGGACAGGTCGGTAGTGGCGTAAATGCTGGAATTGTCGCTTTTTTTGATGATGACCGGCGGCATGGGGGCCTTGTCGTCGTCCTGGGTCACCTCCACCACCTTCGCGCCCTCGCTCTCCACCAGAAGCCCCTTTGAGGTGAGTATGTCAAGGAGCTTCGGCTCATAGCGGTCGGCGTCGCTCTCCCCGTACCACAGGTCAAAATCCACGCCCAGCCGGGCATAGTTGGCCTTGAGGTCGGCCACGCTGACCCGCATTATCTCCCGCCAAAGGGCCATATAGCCGGAACGCCCCCGCTGAAGCTCAAAGGTGGCGGCCTGGGCGGCGGCCTTGAACTCCGGCTCCTCCTTACTGCGCTTGGAGGCGGCGGGGTAAACCTCGCTCAGAAGGTCAACGTTCAGCTCGGGAACCTCCCCGCCCTGGGGAAAATCGGGGTCGAAGCAGGGCCAGTCAGGGTGGCGACTCGCCAGCTCGGCAATTACCAGACCGATCTGGAGGCCCCAGTCGCCCATGTGGATGTCGCCGTAAACCCTTCTGCCGGTGGCCCGGGCCAGCCGCTTGATGGACTCGCCGATTATGGCGGAGCGCAGATGACCGATGTGCAAGGGCTTGGCCACGTTGGGGCCGCCGTAGTCGATGATGATGGTCTCGGGCTTTTCGGCCTGGGGAACGCCAAGATTTTCGTCGGCGGCGATGTCCCTCATCAGGGAGAGGAGGAAGTCGTCGGCCAAGGTCAGGTTCAGGAAGCCGGGCTTCACCACCTCGGCCTTGGCAAAGACGGGATTTTCGGCCAGAACAGCCGCAACCTCCCCGGCCACGATAAAGGGGGCCTTGTGGTAGAGCTTGGCGGCGGCGAAAGCCCCGTTGCACTGGAACTGACACAGATCCATGCGGTCGGAAACGGACACCGCCCCCAGTTCGGGGCTGTAGCCCTGTTTTTCAAAGGCGGCGCTGACAAGGCCGGTGAGGACGTCGGTAATTGCTCTCATAGGTTCAACTCCTAAACTATTCAAAATACTCTTTAAGGTTCATGATGTAGCGGTCGCAAATGCCCCGCATAAGCTCTTCGTCGGCCGCGCTGCGGGGGTCGAAAACGCCGACGGTTTCCATGCCGGCCTTTTTCGCCCCAAGGATAGCGGCGGGAATGTCGTCGAAGGCGGCGCAGTCCGCCGCCGCCGCGCCCACCCGGCGGGCGGCCAGGAGGAAAACGTCGGCCTCGGCCTTGCTGACTCCGGCCTCGCCGGTGGTGGCGAAAGCGTCAAAGAGGTCATAGACCCCCAGCCGCTCCAGGGCGGGGCGGAAGTAGCTCTCGGGGGAGCTGGTGCAGAGCGCGGTTTTTATGCCCT